>NZ_VOOS01000004.1:300000-391364 GCF_007993035.1 Vicingus serpentipes | reverse complement strand
AGGTCTTGGAACAAGTCCATTCCCTAACCCATCTTTTGAGTTTCCAAATGATACGGTTGGTGAATATCCAGTTACATTAACTGTTACAGATGCAAATGGTTGTGTAAACAATATTGTTAAAATAGTAATCGTAAAAGGAGAATATGGGTTATTTGTGCCAAACACATTTACACCTGACTCTGATAATAAAAATGATGTGTTTTTAGCAAAAGGATTTGGTATCTCTGATGAAGGATTTAATCTTTCAATCTACGATCGTTGGGGAGAAAAAATATTTGAAGGAACAAATATTGATGATGGATGGGATGGCACATACAAAGGAACAAAAGTTAAAACGGATACCTATGTATGGAAAATCATCTATAAGGATATTAACGGGGAACAACACTCAAAAATTGGCCACGTAAATATTATTCAATAAATACACTCAACCATAAAATAATCACAAAAAAAGCCCAGTAATTTACTGGGCTTTTGTGTTAAAGGTATATAAATCTATAAACTCTTGGTTCTCCCTCCGTCAACGGGAACGTTTATTCCATTAATATAACTCGCAGCAGGAGAAGCTAAAAATGCAACTGCATTTGCAATTTCTTCAGGCTGTGCAATTCTTTTTAATGGAACTTCATTTGCCATTTGATTTTGTATAGTCTCAATAGATTCTCCAGTTTTTTGAGCTTTATTTTCTATAATTGATTTCAACCTAACTGTATCAGTAGCTCCTGGCAAAACATTGTTAACTGTAATGCCAAATTGACCCAATTCATTTGCCATTGTTTTACTCCAATTTGCTACAGCCCCTCTAACAGTATTAGAAACACCTAAACCATTTAAGGGTTGTTTTACAGAAGTTGAAATTATATTAATTATTCTTCCATAACCATCAGCTTTCATACCTTCTTTAACAGCTTGAACTAATATCTGATTACATATTAAATGATTAGAAAATGCCTGAGCAAATTCTTCTGGCCTTGCATTTTCTATCGGACCTCCAGCAGGACCACCAGTATTATTTATAAGAATATGAAAATTGATTTCGTTGATTTCAATAAAATCTTCTAACATTAATTTTAATTGAGGGGGGATTGAAAAATCAACTACAAGAAAATGGTGTTTTTGACCTTTACTGACATCCAATTCATTCTTAACTAATTTTAATTTTTCTTCATTTCTAGCAACTAATAAAATATTAGCTCCCATGCTTGCTAATTGAATAGCTATTGCCCTTCCAATACCTTGAGTACTACCACAAACAACTGCATTTTTACCTGTTAAATCTAAGTTCATATTATAAGTTTTATAACTTTTCAAAGATGCTCAATTAAATTATAAATAACAAAAAATCCCCAACAGGATTGCTGGGGATTAAAAGCAAAAACTTTAGCTCTACTTTACAATTAATTTTTCAATTTTTACATTATCATCAGCATTAAACTCTATAAAATAAAGTCCTGATGATAATTTTCTATCCTTATCAATATTCATAGTGTATTTTCCTGCTTTAAAACTAGTTGAAGAAACAACTTTTGTTACTTCTTTACCTAAAACATCTCTAATAACAATGTTTAAACTATTTACATTCGCATTTAAAGTATAAGATAATGTAGCATTTTTATCCATCGGGTTCGGGAAAACTTTTAATGTATTAAAATCTACTTTTTCAGAAATACCAACACCCATATCTAGATTCAAATCATCTATATAAAAATTATTACCTCCATTGTTTTTAAAGTAAAGTTTAAAACGAACATTGCTTTCATTAGCCAAACTACTTAAGTCTACCTCTGCATTGCCCCAATCACCTAAACCAGATGGAGTAAAAGAACTATTGGTAGCTGATGCTGTAGCCATAGAAGCACCCGCTTTTACAGCTTTTATTGTCCATGTTTCACCACAATCTGTTGAATAATAGATTATAAATTGATCATTTCCACCTGATAATTTTCGAGCAAAAGCCCATTTATAAGTAAGCTTAGGACTGCTTACAGAAGATAAATCATAAGATGGACTTATTGCTTCAGTAATATCTCCAGGAGAGTTAGATATATTTTGAACTCTAAAAGAATTGTTATCAGTATAAGCAGCAGCTGCAGATTGCTGCCATCCATTTCCGCTTTTAGTTTCAATTCTCCATTCATTATTTAATGTTGTATTGTTCTCAAATCCCTCAGAAAAAGGTAAAGTATAATTTGCAATTATACTACTGACAGTGATTATACTACTTTTTGTGATTGGTGTTGCAAATCCAGCAGTTGTTCCAGGTGAGTAAGTTACACCATAAACTCCTTCTGTATTATAAGTAATTGAGGGGGTTTCTAAATTAGATACTGAAGGGCTACCACCTGTAAATGTCCAATCCCATAATGTTGGAGTAGCGTTATATGTTCCTAAATCTGCAAAAGAAACATCATCCCCTTCACAAATGTATTGTTTTGAATAAGTAAAGTCAGCATCCAAAGGAATACAAATAGCATCTGTATAAGGATCTGCTGTTCCAGTAAAAGCTAGATTTGATGGCGCCCATAATTGAGCCAACCCCGTGTTTGTGCTTGTACTATTTAGTACAGCCAACATTCTATCTTTTTGGTCTAACGAAAACATGTTTTGACAGCTATTATAGCTCATATAATTTTCATATTGATCAACAACATCACCTCCATAAGGAGAGCCTCCTGTATTGTCATTAGTACATGTATTTAAAACTGGACAACCAAAAGAGTCTTCACTTGCAGGAGGTGTGTCACAACATCTATCACCTGTTGATCCACAGTTAGATCCACATCCACTTTGAAAAGTATGATAAAGATTGAAACAATGTCCCAACTCATGAGTTAAAGTTCTATCATTTCCTCCAAAGTTTTGTTCAACATTGACAACGCCATAAGTACTGTTAATTCCTGAAGAAGGAAACTGAGCATATCCAGCCACATAAGATCCATCTCCATTGTCTTGAATTTCATCAACAACCCAAATGTTAAAATATTTCTTACTATCCCAATAACTTACTGATTTTACAGCATCTCCTCCATTAAAACTTAATGGAGACTCTTTTCTAACAATTCCTTCAGTACATTCTCCATTAGGGTCTAAGTGAGCTAACCTAAACTCAATATCTATAGAAGTTGCATATGGCTTAAACAAAGGCCTAGTTTGAGCTGTATCTTCATTGAGCCTATTAAAATCTTTGTTTAATCTTTCTATTTGGGCATCAATTGTTGCTTTAGACACGTAACCTTTCCCTCCATCATGAGTAATGTTATGAATTACAACTGGAATAATTATAGTAGCTTTTTTAGCTGTGTGGCCCGACGTTTTTTTAAATTGAGATATATACTCCTCTAACTCTTGTTGTTGTTGAATCAAAGCTGGATTTTGCTGTTGCAAAATTTCAGTTTGTTGATCAGTAAAACACCATTTTTCAGACCTGTTTTGAGCGAATAAAAAAGATGATATTAAGATTCCTCCTAATAAAAGTAGGTTTGTTTTTTTCATAGCTTGAGAAAAAATTTAATGTAATTACTACAAAAATAAGAATAGCTGATATAATCTATTCAACTATTTGATTAACGGTACATTATTAGGGTAAATGGTGAATATCTAACTATAAATCCCTTACCGAACATATTGTTTCTGCTTGTAATTCATTTTCAGAAACGAAGCGTATTACTTTGTTTGCTGTTTCTTCTGCTGAAGCTAAGTCTCCATTTTTCTTGTATTCAATAAACCTATCAAGATTAGAAAATCCATTCACTTTAGAATTTCTAATTTGGACTTGCATCCCTGTATCAATGATTCCTGGAGCCAAACTTAAAACCTTAAAATTAGTATTATCAATTTTAATTTCTTCCGCAAAGACTTTACTAAACATATCTATACCAGACTTAGCTGAGCAGTATGTGCTCCATCCATCAATTGCTGATTTCCCAGCACCTGAACTGATATTAATGATTAATTTTTCGTTAGAAATATTTTTATATGCCGAAACAAAATTATTTGTTATGATAGCAGGAGCAATTAAATTGATATTATAACATGCAATTATCTGATCGTTATCGATTTCTCCTACATGATTAATATCTCCAACTGAACCTGCATTATTAATCAAAACAACCTTTTCAGGATTATTAAGTACAGGAAATTGTATCTTTTTTAAAGCCTCAAGGTTATTTAAATCGATTAACTTATGATAATAATTTTTATGGGTTATTACATTATTACGAGAATAACCAAACACAAAATTGTTTTCATCTTTTAAAAGCTGTTCAGTGATAGCTTTACCTAAGCCTTTACTTGTTCCAGTAATAAAATAATAATTCATATTTTTTAGTTTAATGCATTTTCTAAATCAGCAATTAAGTCTTCTGCATCTTCAACACCAACACTTAATCGTATTAATGAATCAACAATTCCATTTTTTTCTCTTTCTTCTTTAGGAATTGAGGCGTGAGTCATTGTTGCTGGATGACCGATCAACGATTCTACTCCTCCTAAAGATTCTGCTAAAGAAAATAGTTGTACTTTTTTAACTAATGCATGAGCGTCTTCCATTTTATTCCCTATAAGTGAAAATGAAATCATTCCTCCAAAGCCTCTCATTTGCTTTTTAGCAATTTCATGATTGGGATGTGATTCAAATCCTGGCCAATACACTTTATCAACTTTAGGATGCTTAGCCAGCATACGGGCTACTTTCTCTCCATTTTCACAATGCCTCTGAACTCTTAAATGAAGTGTTTTTATTCCTCTCAGTACTAAAAATGAATCTTGTGGCCCACAAACGGCTCCACTACTATTTTGAATTCTATAAATCTCTTTTGCTATTTTTTCATTGTTACAAACTAATGCTCCCATAACAACATCTGAGTGTCCTCCTAAATATTTAGTTGCAGAATGCATTACGATATCAGCACCTAAGTCTAAAGGTGTTTGTAAATAAGGAGTTGCAAAGGTATTGTCAACCGCCAGTAGAATATTATTTGACTTTGATATTTTAGCGACAGCTTCTATATCAATAATATTCATCATTGGGTTTGTTGGGGTTTCTACCCAAATTAATTTAGTATTAGAATTTACTTTAGTATGAATATGGCTTACATCATCCATTGGAACGAAATGAAACTTGATTCCATATTTTTCAAAAATGGTTTTAAAAATTCTGTAAGAACCTCCATATAAATCATTAGTGGAAATAACCTCATCTCCAGGATTAAGCATTTTTATCACACAATCAATTGCTGCTAATCCTGAACCAAAGCATGCTCCAAAATTTCCATTTTCTATTGCCGCAAGGTTTTTCTCTAATGCATCTCGAGTTGGATTTAATGTTCTGGAATATGCATAACCTTTATGATTACCTATTTCTTCTTGAACATAAGTTGAAGTTTGATATATCGGTGTCATTATTGCTCCTGTTGCCGAGTCAGGTTCTAAACCTGCATGAATAGCTTTCGTTGCAAACTTCATATTTTTATGGTCTTTCATAAGCTTAAGTATCGTAAAGATAGTTGTTATTCAATAGTTATTGTAGAATTAATTTGATTAAAAATTAAACCATAAAAAAGCCTCAAGATATATATCTTGAGGCTTTTTATTTTTTTATAAAAACTATAAATTCAATAAAACTTCTTCTGGCTCTTTTCCTCCAAAAATAATTTTAGAAGGATTTTCTATCATTTCTTTAACTGCTTTTAAAAATCCTACAGATTCTTTTCCGTCAATAATTCTATGATCGTAGCTAAGTGCTAAATACATTATTGGTCTAATTTTAACTTCACCATCTATAGCAACTGGTCGCTCAACAATGTTATGCATTCCTAAAATTGCACTTTGAGGAGGATTAATAATTGGTGTACTTAACATCGAACCAAAAACTCCTCCATTTGTGATCGTAAATGTTCCGCCTTCCATGTCAGAAATATCAATTTTTCCATCACGAGCTTTAATTGCTAAACGCTTGATCTCAGCTTCAATCTCAGCCAAACTCATTTGCTCTGCATTTCTTACAACTGGTACCATTAATCCTTTTGGAGAACTTACAGCAATTCCTATGTCAGCAAAATCATGACTAATCATGTAATCTCCATCAATCATAGAGTTAACTGCTGGAAATTGCCTCAAGGCTTCAGTAACCGCTTTTGTAAAGAAAGACATGAACCCAAGATTAACTCCATGAGATTCTTTAAATTGATCTTTATATTTTTTACGTAAATCCATTACAGGCTTCATGTCAACTTCATTAAAAGTAGTTAACATTGCTGTTTCGTTTTTAACTGCAACTAAACGTGATGCAATTTTTCTACGTAACATGCTCATTTTTTGTGATTCTTCCTCTCGAGTTCCACCCCAACCAATCATTGCGTCAGTTTTAACTCCACTAGTTAAATAAGCCTCAATATCTGCTTTGGTAATTTTACCATTTGAACCAGAACCCTGAATTTTTGCTGCACTAATGCCATTAGATGCTAACATTTCTTTAGCTACAGGAGTTGCTTTAATATCTTTAGCAATAGGAGCATTTGCTGGGCCTGGATTAGGCGCAGGAGCAGCTTCTTTCTTTTCTTCAATAACTGGAGCAGATTCTTCAGCTTCAGTAGCTCCTGAAACAAAATCAGCTGGTGGTTCAGCACTTGTGTCAATTAAACAAACAACTGCACCAACAGCAACTACATCTCCTTCTTCTGCTTTAAGCGTAATAATACCACTTTCTTCTGCTGGTAATTCTAATGTTGCTTTATCTGAATCAACCTCAGCAATTGCTTGGTCTTTTTCAACATAATCACCATCCTCAACTAACCATTGAGCAATTTCTACTTCTGTAATCGATTCTCCCGGTGAGGGAACTTTCATTTCTAAAGCCATAGCTTTTAATTTATTGTGAAAAATCTAATTTGTAACTAACGAATATTTAAAAACTCTATCAATAATATCATTATGACGAACAGCGTGGGCTTTTGACGACCCTGTTGCTGGTGCTCCGCTTTCAGCTAAAGTAACCGGAGTTAATTTAACAGATGTGAAATGACGTAACATATGAGTCCAAGCACCCATGTTTTCTGGTTCTTCTTGCGCCCAAATGTAATTTTTAGCGTTTTTATATTTCGATACGATTGAATCTAATTGCTTTTGCGGTAAAGGATATAGTTGTTCTATTCTTACAATTGCAAGATTGTCAGCTCCTGCTAATTCCTCTTGTTTTGCTAATAAATCATAATAA
This sequence comes from Vicingus serpentipes, assembly GCF_007993035.1. NCBI lineage: Bacteria > Pseudomonadati > Bacteroidota > Flavobacteriia > Flavobacteriales > Vicingaceae > Vicingus > Vicingus serpentipes. Next base: position 384,151 of record NZ_VOOS01000004.1, on the reverse strand, counting down.
AATTTACCTGTACAGAAAACAACAGTTTCCACATTTTTAGCATTTGCATTTGCATCATCAATCACTTCCTGGAAGCTTCCTTTTGCCATTTCATCAATAGATGAAATACATTTTGGATGACGTAATAAACTTTTTGGAGTAAAGACTACTAGTGGTTTTCTAAACTTACGATGCAATTGTCTTCTTAATAAATGGAAATAGTTTGCTGGAGTTGTGCAATCAGCAACCTGAATGTTTTCTTCAGCGCATTGCTGTAAAAAACGCTCCATTCTTCCGCTTGAATGTTCTGCTCCTTGACCTTCATATCCATGAGGCAAAAGCATTACTAAACCATTTTGGGTTTTCCATTTTTCTTCTGCAGCAGTTAGAAATTGGTCAATTACAATTTGTGCTCCATTAAAGAAATCACCAAATTGAGCTTCCCAAATTGTTAATCCATTTGGAGTAGCCATTCCATAACCGTATTCAAATCCTAAAACACCATATTCCGATAATAATGAATTATAGATATGGAAATCTGCCTGATTTTTAGAAATATTTTTTAATGGAACATATTCTTCTTCTGAGTCTTCAACTTTAACTACAGCATGTCTATGTGAAAAAGTTCCTCTTTCTACATCTTGACCAGAAATACGAACTGGATGTCCTTCTTCTAACAATGTTGCATAAGCTAATAACTCTCCAGTAGCCCAGTCTAACTTATCACCCTCTTTTATTTGATTTAAACGGTCATCAAATAATCGATTAATTTTTTTGATAAACTTTTTATCTTCAGGTAGTGTAGCAATTTTATTACCAATTGCTAATAGTTTCTTTTTATCAAATCCAGTCTCTGGAGATTTATCAAATTCTCCTGGCTTACAGTAAGAATAATTTTCCCAAGTACGTTTTAAAAAGAATGTTACAGAAGCTTTTTCAATTTCTTTAGCTTCATCAAGTCGGCCTTGTAAAACATCATCAAAATCTTTCTCAATAGTTTTTGCGTCAGCTTTAGTAATTATACTTTCTCCAATCAATTGATTTAAATAAATATCTCTCGGATTGGAATGTTTACTAATTGCTTTATATAATAACGGTTGAGTGAAACGTGGTTCATCACCTTCATTATGTCCATATTTACGATATCCTAAAATATCAATAAATACATCTTTATTAAATGTTTGTCTATATTCAATAGCAAATTGAACAGCTTGAATAACTGCCTCAACATCATCGCCATTTACATGTAAAACTGGCGACAAAGTTACTTTTCCAATATCTGTACAATAAGTACTCGATCTTGCATCTAAATAATTTGTTGTAAATCCAATTTGATTATTAACAACAATATGAATGGTTCCTCCGACTCTATACCCATCTAATTGGGCCATTTGAATTACTTCGTAAACAATTCCTTGTCCAGCAATAGCAGCATCTCCATGAATAAGAATAGGTACAATTTTATTCTCTTCTTTTAAATAAGTATCTAATTTTGAACGAGTAATACCATGAACAACTGGATCAACCGTTTCTAAGTGAGAAGGGTTTGGAGCAAGAGTCATATGAACATCATGCCCATTATCTGTTTTAACATCGCATGAGTAACCTAAATGGTACTTAACATCTCCATCAAAAATATTGTCTTCGTATTCTTTACCTTCAAACTCGCTAAATATGTTTGCGTAAGTTTTGTTAAAAATATTTGCTAATACATTTAACCTTCCTCTATGAGCCATTCCAACTATAAACTCTTTTACCCCTAAATCTGCTCCTTTTTCTACAATTTTATCTAATGCTGGAATTAAAGCTTCATTTCCTTCTAATGAAAAACGCTTTTGTCCAACAAATTTTTTATGCAAAAACTGCTCAAAAACAACGGCTTGATTTAACTTATGTAAAACATGTCTTTTTTCGTCTTTTTCAAGCTTTAATCTATTTTTAATCTCAATCTTATTTTTTATCCAATTTACTTCTTCAGGCTTTCTAATATAAGTATATTCAATACCAATAGATTGACAATACGTTTCCTCTAAATGAGTAATAATATCTTTTAACTTTGCAGGTCCAATTCCTGTTTCACTACCTGCTTGAAAAACTGTTTCTAAATCGGCTTTTTCTAAACCAAAGTTTTCAATGTCAAGCGTAGGAGAATATTTTCTTCTGGCTCTTACAGGATTTGTTTTTGTAAACAAATGTCCTCGAGAACGGTACCCGTTAATTAAATTGATTACTTTAAATTCTTTATCAAAACCTTCTGGGACTTCTGTATCGTAATTTTTACGAGCAAATTCAAATCCTTCAAAAAATTTTCTCCACCCTTCGCTAACTGATTCAGGGCTGTTTAGATACTGTTGGTAAAAGTCTTCAATAACTGCTCCATCAGCATTACTCAAATAGGAATGTTTGTCCATGCCTTGTTTTTGAAATTTAAGGTACAAAGTAAATAAATATTCAAGTATAACAAGCCTTAAAAAGCAATTAAATATATAAAAAATATAAATTCTAAGTTGATTTCAGTTTAAAAAGTGACTTTTTAAACTATCATTATTAAGAATTTATAAGAAAATAAAAAAATTTGTTTCTATCTAAGTAGTAACTTTGTGTGTTTAAAAGATTCAATAAATGTCGAAAGTTAAAGAAGAGATAGATAATGTTGTTATCAAATTTGCAGGCGATTCGGGTGATGGAATGCAATTGACAGGCTCACAATTTAGTAATACAACTGCTTTTATAGGTAATGATTTAGCAACATTTCCAGATTTTCCAGCTGAAATTCGTGCTCCTCAAGGAACTGTTGCAGGAGTAAGTGGGTTTAAAATTCAATTTGGAAATTCAAATATATATTCTCCTGGCGATAAAGCTGATGTTTTAATTGCCATGAATGCTGCAGCTTTAAAAGCTAATTTAGATTGGGTTAAAGATCACGGAACAATTATTATTGATACCGATAGTTTTAAAGCGAAAGATTTTGAAAAAGCTCACTTTACTTCTAACCCATTAGAAGATGGAAGTCTTGATGGCTATAACTTAATTGAAGCGCCTATTACTAAGTTAACTAAAGATAGTGTTGCTGATTTTGATATCGAAAACAAAAGCCGTACACGAAGCAAAAACATGTTTGCTTTAGGTATTGTTTACTGGTTATTTAACCGCCCATTAGATATTACTGAAAATTTCTTAGATGCAAAATTTAAGAAAAATCAAGAAGTTGCAAATGCGAATAAGGCAGCATTAAAAGCAGGTTATAATTATGCATTAACTGTAGAATTATTACCAGCTTCATACACCGTAAAACCAGCAACTTTACCTCAAGGAAAATACAGAAGTATTACAGGTAACACTGCTACAGCATGGGGATTTTTAGCTGCATCTGAAAATTCTGGATTAAATTTATTTTTAGGGTCTTACCCTATTACTCCTGCATCTGATATTTTACATGAACTATCAAAATATAAATCTTTTGATGTTGTAACACTTCAGGCAGAAGATGAAATTGCAGGTATTTGCTCTTCAATAGGAGCAAGTTTTGCTGGAAGTTTAGCATTAACAACTACATCTGGACCAGGGTTAGCCTTAAAAGGCGAAGCAATTGGTTTAGCAATGATGACTGAACTTCCAATCGTAATTGTTGATGTACAAAGAGGTGGGCCCTCTACAGGATTGCCAACCAAAACTGAACAGTCGGATTTATTACAAGCAGTTTATGGAAGAAATGGTGAAAGCCCAGTAATTGTAATTGCTGCAAGTACTCCATCTAACTGTTTTGAATATGCTTATATGGCTTCTAAGCTTGCTGTAGAGCACATGACTCCAGTAATTTTATTAACGGATGGTTTTATTGCCAATGGCGCTGAACCTTGGAAAATTCCTGATACCAATAAATTACCTAAAATTGTTCCTCCTATCGCTAAAGAAGAGAAAGATTGGAAACCTTATTTAAGAGATACTGATAAGCTATCAAGATTTTGGGTTACTCCAGGAACTAAAGGTTACGAACATAGAATAGGTGGATTAGAAAAAGAGGATGGCTCTGGAAATGTATCTTACGACCCAAGTAATCACGAAGTGATGGTTAAGTTAAGAGCAGAAAAAGTGAAGCGAGTTGCCAATTACATTCCTGAAATTGAAATAATAGGTGATTCTAACGCCGATTTATTAATTGTTGGATGGGGTGGAACTTACGGAAGTTTATTAACCGCGTATAACGAATTAAAAAAAGAAGGTAAAAGTGTTGCTTTAGCTCATTTTAATTATATAAACCCTTTACCAAAAAACACCGCAGATGTGTTTAAAAACCATAAAAACATTGTTGTTTGCGAACTGAATTTAGGTCAGTTTGTTAAAGTATTAAATAGTGAGCTTCCTCAATTTAATTACAAACAATACAACAAAGTACAAGGATTACCATTTTCGAAACAAGAATTAACCGATGAGTTTAATTCTATATTAGCACAAAACTAATTATGGAACATTTAGTAGAAGAACCTTTAGTAGCGAAAGATTTTGTAACCAATCAAGATGTAAGATGGTGTCCGGGTTGTGGAGATTATGCCATTTTGAGTGCTGTACAAAAAGCATTGCCTCAAATTGGAAAGAAAAAAGAAGATATTGCCTTTATTTCTGGAATTGGATGTTCATCACGATTTCCGTATTATATTGAGTCTTATGGTTTTCATACAATACACGGTAGAGCTCCTGCAATTGCAACTGGTGTAAAATTATCAAACCCTAATTTAAGTGTTTGGCAAATTACAGGTGATGGCGATGCTTTAGCTATTGGAGGTAACCACTACATCCATGCCTTGAGAAGAAATATTGACATGAATATTTTGTTGTTCAACAACGAAATTTATGGATTAACAAAAGGTCAATTTTCACCAACATCGCAAACAGGTATTGTAACAAAATCATCTCCACAAGGAACAACAGATAGATCTTTTAATCCAGGTAAATTAGCATTAGGAGCAGGAGCAAACTTTTTTGCAAGAGTTATTGATATTGACCCAAAAAGAATGATTGATGTTTTTATTGAGGCTGAAAAACACCGAGGAACATCGTTAATAGAAATACTTCAAAACTGTGTTATTTTTAATGACAAAGTGTTTGATAATGTAACTAACAAAGCTGTAAAATTAGACACACAATTGTGGTTAAAACATGGTGAACCAATGATTTGGGGAGCTGAAAACAACAAAGGATTACGATTAAATGGTTTACAACTAGAAGTAGTTACTATTGGTGAAAACGGAATAACAGAAGCTGATATTTTAGTACACGATGCACATTGTGAAGATGATACATTACACAATATGTTAATTAACATGGCTACACCAAACTACCCTGTAGCTTTTGGTGTAATTAGAAGCGTTACCTCTTTAACTTTTGACCAAGGAGTTTATAACCAATTGGAAAATGAAAAGGCTAATTCAAGGTTTAAATCGGTAAATGAATTGTTAAATAGTGGTGTTACTTGGGAGATTAATTAATCTTTCGTTTATAATATATAAAAAAGCCTCTGAATTACTTTTAGAGGCTTTTTTGTAATTGATTTATTCTCTATTAATATAAAAGCTATTTGCTTGCGCTAATGATGTAACCACTAAATCGTTAATACACAAATGAGCAGGTAAAGTTGCACTGTAATAAATTAATTCAGCAATATCTTCAGCACTCATGGGTTGGTAACCCTTGTAAACATTTTTAGCTTTTTCTTTATCGCCATGAAACCTAACTTCAGAAAACTCTGTTTCGGCTGCACCAGGACATATTTGCGTTACTTTTATTCCATGGTCAAGCAAATCTATTCTTAACCCTTTAGAAATTGCATCAACAGCATGTTTAGAGGCGCAATATACTCCTCCATTTAAATAAACTTCTTTACCTGCGGTTGAACCAATGTTTATAATATGCCCTTTGCCTCTTTTAATCAGTAAAGGAGTTATGTTTTTAGTTACATAAAGCAATCCTTTTACATTAGTATTAATCATCTTATCCCAATCTTCAATATCGCCATCTTGTATTGTTCCGTAACCGCTTGCCAAACCAGCATTGTTTACCAAAACATCAATATTTTGCCATTTTTCAGGTAAAATACTAATTGCTTTTTCTACCTCAACAGAATTTTGCACATCAAAACACAAAGGAAAAACCTCAACATTAAATTCAGAAATAAGTTCATTACTTAACTTATCCAACCTTTCTTTTCTTCGTCCTGTTATAATTAGTGAATGTCCATTTTTAGCAAATAATTTTGCCGTAGCTTCTCCAAAACCAGATGTAGCTCCAGTTATCAATACAATTTTCTTTTCCATAATAAATGATTATAGGGTAAATGTATTAAAATTTTGAAGAGTAATTTGCTAAACTCTTTCGAAAACGAAGGTGATATTCTGCTGTATTATTCTTACTGTTTTACAATGCGACAAATGTGTAAAGTGATAATCGGTTTCAATGTTAAATGCTGTTTGATTAAAGATTTTAAACAATCCTTCACATTCTAAATTGCCCTCAGGACTATACCGCTTTATTTCAAAATCAATTGCTTTAGGCTCAATTACAAACCAAGACCCAGCACCTTCACCAGCTAACCATTGAGCCGTTTGAGGTAAATTACTTGGCAATTTTGGTGGCAGTAAAGTTGTTTTTAAACTCATAATCGAACTGAGTTATTAATCATTTCCTCACTCGGAAATAAGGTTAATTTATTGGTTAAAGCGTCTACATTTGTTTTTGGTGTTGGACTAAAACTATATGGTGTTCTTAGCTTAATTCCATAATTTATATTAGGCTTCCCTGCCAGCACAACTGTTCTTACAAAGCGAGAGCAATTAGTGCCTTTTGGTAAAAAAGGCCCATATTTAAACGGGCTAAGCTCTTGCATTTGTTTTGCTTTTTGGTAAGCTTTATCAAAGTTTACAGAACAATAAGAAGCATATATTTTTCCTGTACCATGGCAAGCAGGGTTATTCAATAATTCGGTTAATATTTCTTCAAAATTGATTAGTGAACTACCCTCCGTTTTTGGCGTTGTTTTTATTGCTAAATCATGATCGGTTTCAGCATCTCTAACCCGTCCATGCCCGAATGGAGAATGATATCTCCCAAAATCAAAATAATGGCATTCTTCTCCATTTTGAGGGATTAAAACAATAGCAGCATGCCCAACTTTATAATAATTATTTTGGCTAATTTTTAAAAAACTCATCATCCCATCGTACCAAGCTCCTGCTTGTTTGCACAATGTTTCTGGCCATGCTATTGCAATTGCAAATCCGTTATGTGAACTGTTTTTCACTAATTAAAATAGTATGCTCCTCCTGAGCGGTTAAATCCTTATAATAAAACTGCTTTTTTGCTTTATTCTCAATTATTTGAGAAACACTAATGGTTTGTAATCCATTTTCACGTTCCATTACCAAATCGTTAATTGAACCATTATCATGTTTAGACAAATGGAAATTCAACAGCTCTTGTGCGGTAAGTTTTGTGTTTATCTTTAATAATTGCTCAAACCAATTTTCTCGCTGTTTTCTTATTTCTTTACTGTAAAGTGTTGCCGACGACCATATTTTTGGAACAGTTACATCAATTTCGCATATGTGTTTTTGTATTCCATCCCATCTTAATTCGGTAAAATTCAATGCTGAATTGTTATCAATTAATAACAACGTAAATGGCTCTACGTTTTCTAATTCCACTTTACTCGCAAATTCAGGAAAGTTCAAAAAACTAAAACTCTCCAACACAATTAACCCCCTACTTTTAGTGTGATGTGCTTGTTTAATATGATTTTCAAAAGCTCCATTCAATAAACAAACAGTTCTGTTGCTTTTGTCAGTTACAATCCAAGTTCCTCCGGCTTCTTCATCTTTAGGAAAAATTAAATCTTCTCCATTTATTGAATATGACTGTGGAGGTAAAGTTGGTCGATGCTTTTTTTCATCTCTACTCGACGTTAAAACATAACCGTTTTCTATTGGAAAAAATGTTACTGTGCACATTGTTTTTTGTGTCTAATCGTTGCTGGAGCTACACCAAAATTTTCATTAATTACATTTTCTAATTCCAATTCTTTTAAACCAACTTTTATTAATGCTTGGTGATGAATGCTATGCTCTAAACAATAGGCTAATTCTCTTTGGTAAGTAGTTGGTATTGCTATTATTTCGTCCGATTCAGTGGTATAATTACCTTCTAAGTTAAATTGAATATTTGTGTTATCAAGCATTAAATTTTCAATAATCCAGTCAATTTGTTCTTGGGCAAATTTAATGTTAGTTTCAATTTCTATATTTCGCTTTCGGTTATCGTAATTAACTATTCCTGTATTTTTTGAAGCAATTAAACACGTATAAAATTCTAAAATATGGCGAACGTGTTGTCCAATTGTTGAAGCGGACAACAATGATAATGATTTACTGTAATCAACTGTATTTAAATTACTTAATAATGATTTTATTTCTAATAAATTATGCTTGCAATGGTCCATTTTGTTGTTTTATGGATGAATAATTTCAACTTCATCACTATCCGTTAAAGGATTAGTTGTGTGAAGTTCAACTCTTGAAATTGTCGGAAACCAAAAAGATCCTCCATCAATTTGTATAAAAATACGATTTACAATTACTTCTTTTTTATCTTTTAAGGTAAAAACTTTAAAGTTTCCTTCAACATCTTTTTTAAGCGTAAAGTCTTTTTTATCGTATGAAACGAAATGAAATTTAGCCATCTGACTTGTTGAAGATGTGAATTCTAAACCGTAAGCATAATGTTGTTGAATCCAAGAAAGAGGCTTCATTATTCCTCCCTCTGTATTTTTAACCCAGTAAATATTTATAGGATTATCTTCGTTTAACCCACTTTTGATTAGAGTAGTTAACTCATAAAATATTTGATTGTCATCCATACTCCTTTCTATTTTAAAAAGAGAGTTTGTGTGAATATCGTCTTTATTCTCTTTTGGTGAGAAAGAGAATAAAAACAATGAACTAATTAATATGAGGGTAAATTTTTTCATTGAAATAAGAATGTGCAAAATATCCTTAAACTAATTTCGAAATGATAGACGTTTTAAGTTCGTTATTTTCAATCTCTGTAATATTATCTTCTTGCTTAGTCTTGTTTTCTATAAAAGCATCAATAAACACGCTTTGTTTTTGGTAGGATTTACATGCTTTGCAAATAGACAAGTGTAGCTTTAGTTTAAAATTTTCACTAAAGCTTAAACCAACTACATTTTTCTTCTCTACCATTTCGGTAGCTTTTTTACATGAATACATCCCCATTATTTTTAGCTTAATTTGTCCAATTTTGTTCAAGGCAAATTTTCAGTTGCAATTTTGCTCTATGAATAAGCTGCCAATAGTTAGACGAAGTAATATTTAATTCCTTACAAATTTCAGCTGCACTTTTATCCGATTGGTATTTCGACTCAATTGCTCCTCTCCATTTCACAGGTAATTTACTAATGCAGTTTGCCAAAACATTATTAAAATCTAGGTTATCTAATAAATGTTCCTCTTCCTCCCAACTTCCAAAAGTTGTGGTTGTATTCCAATGTTCTTTACTATCAAACAAATTGTCTGTTGCTTTTCTGCTTAACATTTCGTCTTCAGTTGGACTTTCTATGCTTCTTGCTTTTTTACGGTAATAGTCAATTATTTTGTTGTTTAAAATTCTAAACAACCATGTTTTTGGTTGACTGTCAAAATTAAAACCATCAATAGCTTTAAAAGCAGACAAAAAAGTTTCTTGAACTAAATCTTCAGCTAATTCTTTATTTGATGTTTTGTGGTAAGCCCAAGAATACATTTTATCAGTGTATTGAGCAACCCAATCAGCAAACAATTTATTTTTTTCTGATGTAGTCAACTTTTAATATTGGTTGGTAGATAGCAAAACAAGTGTGCAAGCTATTTCTGTTTCTATGCCTTGATTTTTAGCTAACTCTATTAATTCAGGGTTCTCTGTACCAGGATTAAAAATAATTCGCTTAGGTTTTATTTGAGATTGAATGTAATCATAATACATAGGCTGATTTTGTGGCCCCACATATAATGCAACTGTGTCAATATTCTCAATTACTGGTGTATCTACCAAAATTTGATGACCTTCAATTTCGCCAGTTCTTAACCCAACTGGAAAAACAGGGTGGTCATGCTCTGCTAACATTACAGTTGCTTTATAAGCATATCTTTCTGGGTTTGGGCTTGCTCCTAATATTAAGGTTCTTTTCATTTTAGTTTTTATACTTTTCAGAATACTTTCTGTATAGTTTTTTCTGGTGGTTATCTACGTCAATTAGTCTTCCTTGAATAAATGCAGCTATTACATTATTAGTTCTTACATCAAGCGCATCACCAGTAGAAATAAATAGTGTAGCATCTTTACCTGATTCTAAACTCCCTGTTGTAGAATCAATACCTAGTATTTTAGCAGTATTTAATGTAATTAGCTTTAAAGCTTCCTCTTTTTCTATTCCATAAGCAGCAGCAGTACCAGCATAAAAAGGTAAGTTTCTTGTACCCATAGTTTCCATATCTCCTGAATTTTCTAAGCAAAATAAAACTCCTGCATCAAATAGTAATTTAGGTAATTTGTAAGGCAAATAAACATCATCATCTTCATGTATAGGAAGTTCGTGAACTCTTCTTAAAATTACTGCAACATTATTGTCCTTAAGCATATCGCTTACTCTCCAAGCATCATATCCACCAACAATAACCATTTTCTTAATATCGAATTTTTTTCCGAAATCAATAGCTTCAGTTATCTCTTTCACAAAATTTGCATGAATAAAAAGTGTTTGTTCTCCAGAAAAAACGCCTCTCATTGCTTCAAATCTTAAATTTATTTCTTCATAATTATTTTCCTTACTATAAGCCTGTGCATTCGCAAAAAACTCTTTTAACTCTTCTACTCGTTCTCCATAATTTTTATTGGCTTTGCCATTCCATCTATTAAACATGGCGTACCAATTTAAATGAACTCCATCATCTTCTTTGTAAACAGCATCTTCCCAATTCCAAGCATCAAACTGAACAATTGAAGATGTTCCAGAAATATAATTTCCTCTTGGGGTAATTTGTCCCATTAACACACCATTTGAACGAACTGTGGTTGTAATTTTCGATTCCGTATTGTAAGCAATAATTGAACGAACATGAGGAGTGTAAGTTCCCGCTTCTCTCTGATCATCGGTAGCTCTTACTGCATCTATTTCTACCAAACCTAAAGTAGAATTTGGTGCTATAATACCTGGGTAAACATGTTTGCCTTGAATATTAATAACTGTGTCATAAGCATTTTGTTCAAGCTTAATAACCCTAGCATCAGCCACTAACGTTAGCTTGCCATCTTTAATCCCAATTGCAGCATTTTCTATTACTTTACCATTTCCTAAATGAGCAAATCCATTCATTAAAAGAATAGACTTAGTTTGAGGTGATGCAGGTGTTTCAACTTGAGCTTTGGCACCAAAAAATGCTCCAATTAATAGTATTAAAAATATATTTTTCATTTTAAGTATTGTTTTCAAGTTCGTAATTACTCTCCCACTGTATCACAATGATAAGTTCTATTGTATTTTGCCTTTGGTTTCTGAGTTTTTCCTCCTTTAGCTTTTACACCTATCATTTTCTCTATAATTGCAGCTTTTTCTTCTCTATTTCTTTTTTGCAAAGCTTCATCCATTTGTCTATCAAAATAAACTACTCCTTCTATAATTGTTTTTTCAACAGTTGCATAAACCGATAATGGATTATCGGACCACAATACTACATCAGCATCTTTACCAACTTTTATACTTCCCATTTTATCATCTAAATGCAATAATTTAGCAGGGTTTAATGTAACAAACTTCCATGCTTCTTCCTCTGACACTCCTCCGTATTTTACGGCTTTTGCAGCCTCTTGATTTAATCTTCTTCCCATCTCAGCATCATCTGAATTAAACGCTGTTAAAACTCCTTGTTCGTGCATAATGGCACCATTATAAGGGATTGCATCATTTACTTCAAACTTATATGCCCACCAGTCAGAAAAAGTAGAGCCACCTGCTCCATGTTCTTTCATTTTATCTGCTACTTTATACCCTTCTAAAATATGTGTAAAAGTATTTACAGTAAAACCCATTGAATCTCCAACATGCATTAGCATGTTAATTTCCGATTGTTGATAAGAGTGACAAGAAATAAAACGCTCTTTATTTAAAATCTCATTTAACGTTTCCATTTCAAGATCAATTCTTGGAGCGTAAGTATTTGCTTTTGTTTTTAAAGGTAAAGCAGCGTATTTATCCCAAATACTTTGATATTCTTTTGCTCTAGTAAAAGCATCATAATAAACCTGCTCAACTCCCATTCTTGTTTGTGGAAAACGGCTTCTATTAAACATCCCCCAGTTTGATTGTTTTACGTTTTCACCTAATGCAAATTTGATGTAGCCATCTGTTTCTTTAATTTTCATTTCCTCTGGACTACTTCCCCATTTCAATTTTATTAAAGCTGATTGTCCTCCAATTGGGTTGCAAGAACCATGTAACAATTGAGAAGCAACAACCCCTCCAGCTAGTTGTCTGTAAATATTTATGTCATCACAATCTACAACATCTGCAATACTTACTTCAGCTGTAACAGCTTGTGTACACTCATTTACACCTCTACTTATTGCAATGTGTGAGTGTTCATCAATAATTCCAGCAGTTAAATGTTTACCAGATCCATCAACAATAATGGCTCCTTCAATTGCTAAGTTTTTACCAATTTGACTAATCTTTCCATCTTTTAACAATACGTCAGTATTTTTAAGAATTCCTTCGTCTTCATTTGTCCAAACAGTAACATTTTTAATAATTAAGGTTTCAGCTTTGGGTATAGAATCTAAACCATAAGCCATGTTTGGATAATAAATATTTGGTATGATTAAGGAGTCAGAAGCAGTTGAATCTATCTTTTCTTCTTTCTCATTTTTCTCTTCTTTATGGTGTTCTCCTTTAATTGCTGACCAACTAATCCAATCACCATTACTTAGTTGTCCTTTTCCTTCCCAAACTACAGCATTGTGATTTACATAACCACTAAGTCTAATTGTTGCTGAATCTAAATCATCATTTGGGTTAAAACTAATTGTAATATTGTTTGCTTGAAGTGATAAGTTAACTTTCACAGAAGAAGTGTCTGCTTTTGCTGTATCACTTAAGGTTACTATTTCGATAGTTCCTGCAGGCTTTTCTTTTTCTCCTTTTATATTTAAATCATATACTTTTTCATTAATTTTTAAATGATAATCACCTCTAACATCAACTAAAGAATAATCTTTTAGTAAGTACTTTTTACCTTTTATCCAGTTTTCGTAAATAATATTTTTTTCGCTAAATAAATTTTCAGAAGTGATTATAAAGTTAGCCCACATATCTTTATTCAAACTTCCAACTTGGTCATTCATTTTTATAAATTCAGCAGGAGAATAAGTTAAAGCTTTTAGAGCAGACTCCTCGGACAATCCATTTTCTATGGCTTTTCTTAAGTTATTCCAAAATACTTTTTTGTCTTTTAAATCAGCTGTCGTAATTGCGAAATCAATTTTATTTTTCTCTACTACTCCTAAATTATATGGTGCTAACTCCCATTCTTTAATATCCTTAAAAGGAACAACCATTGCGTTATAAGGGTCAGTTACATCATAAGCTTCTGGGAAATTAATTGGCAAAATTAATCTTCCTTTTGTTGCTTTAATTTCATTAATTCGTTGATATTCATCTCCATTCCCTTTGAAGATGTATTGCATTTCAAATTCATCACCAATTAAATCAGCACGTAATATATCTAACTTATCTTGGGTGTCAAAAATTGAAGGCAATTCCCAATTATCGACTATTTTAGCTAATGAAATATTATATTCTGGTAGATTTTTATTGTTAAAATACCAATCTACGTCATAATAAGTTTGCCTAATTAATGCAATAGATCCCATTAAAGACCCCGGGTAATCTTGAGTAGAAGTTCCTTTATTGAATGAAAGTTGCATAGCAACTTTATCTTTTAACATTACTTGATTAGCAATATCATCAGCTAATGTAACCAAAGCTGAGGTTCCTCTCATTATTCCATCTTGCTGATGTGTTAGAACTACCCCAAAACCTAAGTTTCTTAATTCTTCCGCCTTTTTATTGTTAACTGTAAATAACATACCAGATTCAACTTCCGGATGAATTGCTTCATTCCAGTTATATGCTCCTTTTCTGTTACTTTCAAACTGAGGCCCAAAGTTTGGCTTTTTGCTTTTTTCGGCAACCGGAATTCCGTAATCAGAATAAAGATCAATTAAAGAAGGATAAATAAATTTTCCATCTAAATCGTAAACTATAGCGTTTTTAGGAATTTTAACTTTCCCTTCCTCTCCAATTTCTACTACCTTCCCATCTTTTATTAATAAAACTCCTTTATTAATTTTAGTTTGATAATCTTTAAAAATGGTTGCATTTTTAAAGGCGTAATAATTATGGATATTGTTTTTTGAGCCATTGGTAATAAAAGTCTCTTGAGCATTTGCAAGGAAACTACAAACTACAAAAACAGTTAAAAAGAATTTCTTCATTGATATTTTTTTAATAGATGTCCAAAAATAATATTTTAAATCGAGTTAATTTTCACTGTTAAAAATATATCCTAAGCCTTTTTGGTTAATTTTGAGCGTAACCTAACAAAACTATAATTTATGTACAATGGAATGCTTCATGCACACTCAGGACTAAGATGGCTAGTATTAATCTTTTTAGTTATAGCAATTATTAAATCATTTGCTGGTTGGTTTGGTAAAAAAGACTACAATAAATCCGATAATTTAATTGCGCTGTTACTACTAAGTTTTACTCATACTCAAATGATAATTGGAGTTGTCCTTTATTTTATAAGCGAAAAAGTAGTAGCAATTGGTGATGCAATGAAAGATAGCGTATTGAGATTTTGGGCTATGGAACATGGTGTAACGATGTTAATCGCAATTGCTTTAATTACAATTGGTAGAGTAAAATCTAAAAAAGCAACTGAAAGCGTTTATAAATTTAAGAAAGGAGCTATTTTTTATACTATTGCCTTTATACTTATTTTGTGGGCTGGATTAATTAAACCAACTTTAGTTGGTGGAGGAATGTTTTAATAAATGAAAGGTAACTTACATATTACAAACGAAGCGGTAGTTGAAAAAGCAATACTAGTTGGTGTTATTACACAAAACCAAAACGAGACTCAGTTAAAAGAATATTTGGATGAATTATCATTTTTAGCTGAAACGGCTGGTGCAATTGAAGTAAAACGATTTACACAAAAAGTAACACATCCTGATCCGAAAACATTTGTTGGAAAAGGAAAACTTGAGGAAATTTTAAATTACATTCAAGAAAACGAAGTACATGTTATCATTTTTGATGATGAACTATCTCCTTCACAAGCAAGGAATATTGAAAAAGTAATAGAAATTAAAGTGCTTGATAGAAGTAGTTTAATTCTAGATATTTTTGCTAGTAGAGCACAAACTTCTAATGCTAGAACTCAAGTTGAATTAGCTCAATGTCAGTATTTATTGCCTCGTTTAACAAGAATGTGGACTCACTTAGAAAGACAAAAAGGTGGGATTGGGTTACGTGGTCCAGGGGAAACACAAATTGAAACAGATAGACGTATTATTTTAAATAAAATCGCTTTACTTAAAGAAAAATTAAAGACGATAGATAAGCAAAAATCAACCCAACGTAAGAAACGTTTACAAATGGTTCGAGTATCATTAGTTGGTTATACCAATGTTGGTAAATCAACAATGATGAATATGCTAAGCAAATCGGAAGTATTTGCTGAAAACAAACTTTTTGCAACACTTGACACCACAATCAGAAAAGTAGTTATTGAAAATTTACCTTTTTTGCTAACTGATACTGTTGGGTTTATCAGAAAATTACCTCACCATTTAATTGAATCATTTAAATCTACTTTAGATGAAGTAAAAGATTCAGATGTTTTAGTTCATGTGGTTGATATTTCTCATTCTAATTTTGAAGATCAAATTCAAGTTGTAAATGAAACTCTTGCAGATTTAGAAGCGCTAGATAAACCCACAATTATGGTTTTTAACAAAATTGATGCTTTTACCTACGAGAAAAAAGATGAAGATGATTTAACCCCTGAAACAAGGGAAAACTACTCATTAGATGACCTTAAAAAAATGTGGATGAGTAAAAGTAATCATCCAACAGTTTACATTTCGGCAACTAATAAACTTAATATTGAAGAATTAAAATCAGTTCTTTACGAAGAGATTAAAAGTGTGCACTTAAGAATGTATCCTCATCAATTATTGTATTAATCTCTATATTCTTCTAACCATTCATTTTAGAATAAGTATCTAATTTAGAATTTATAACTTTGCTCCATGAGTTCACTAAGACAAAATAAAGTATCTCGATTATTACTTAAAGAATTAAGTATTATTTTCCAGCAGAATGGTACCGATTGGTTTCCTAACACCATGATTAGTGTTACTGTAGTTAGAGTTTCTCCTGATTTAAGTTTTGCAAAAGTTTACCTAAGTATTTTTGGGGCAACCGAACCTATAGACTGTGTAAAAGGGGTAAATGAAAATTCTAAAATGATAAGAGGTTTGTTAGGGAAAATAATAAAAAAACAACTTCGAATTGTTCCTGAAATTGCGTTCTATTTAGATGACTCTTTAGACTATGCTGAAGCTTTAGATGAAGCGCTAAAACAATAACATTGAACGTTCCTTTTTACATAGCGAAACGATATTTAATATCTAAAAAATCGCACAATGTAATCAATATTATTTCTTGGATTTCTGTTGCAGGAATTGGAGTTGGAACATTAGCTTTAATTGTCGTTTTGTCTGCTTTTAACGGCTTACAAACATTAGTAGAAGACCTTTACGCTTCTTTTGATCCAGACATTAAAATTACAGCTGTAACCGGCAAAACTTTTCATATTTCAGATTTTCCAAAAGAAGAAATTGCAAGCCATAAAGATGTCGAATTCTGTTTAGAATCGATTGAGGATGTTGCCCTTTTTAAATACAATGATAAACAAACTGTAGCTACCTTAAAAGGTGTTGACCCTTCGTTTTATAAAATGACAGGGCTAGATTCTTTGATGTTTGAAGGTAAAGTTCGATTTGATGATGAGGAAACAAATTATTTACACTTGGGTTATGGAATCGCTGATAACTTATCTTTATATCTTGGAAGTAAATTTCAAGAAAAGGTAAGTGTAATTGTTCCAAAAAGAGGAAATAAAAAATCTTTTGTTCCAACTGATGAGTTTAATCGAAAATACGCTAGTGCTGCAGGTGTTTTTTCTGTAAGTCCTGATTTCGATTCTAAATATGTTTTATCTTCTTTGTCGTTTGCTCAAGAGTTGTTGAATCATAAAAACAAAATATCTTCAATTGAATTAAAAATAAATACTAATGCAAACCTTGATATGGTTAATAATGAAATAAAGGTGATTGTTGGTGCAAATTATAAGGTGCAAACTCGTTATGAATTAAATGAATTAATATTTAAAACCAACGAAACTGAAAAATGGATTACTTTTTTAATTCTAACATTCATTCTAATTATTGCTTCATTTAATATTGTTGGTTCTTTAACCATGCTTATTATTGATAAGAAAAAAGATGTTTGGATTTTAAAAACAATGGGTGCAAACAACTCCTTAATTCAAAAAATATTTTTTGCTGAAGGCATGCTTATAAACTTGCTTGGCGCTTTTACGGGAATGGTTTTAGGCGCATTAATTTGTTGGGTTCAACAAACATTTGGCTTACTTAGACTTAATGGAGGTATTGTAGATTTTTATCCCGTTGAATTACAGCTTATGGATTTTATAAATGTAACCGGTATTGTTTTAGTAATTGGATTACTAGCCTCTTGGTATCCGGCACGGATTTTGACGAAAAAACATTTGTAAAACAATCGTATTTTTGAATTTTAAAAATAATAATCATGAAAAAATTATCAATATTCGCAGGTGTATTAATGTTTACGTTAGTAAGTTGTAAAACTTCATCTACAACAACATCATCAACTGATAATACTACTAATGAAGAAACAGTTAAGCCAACTGAGACTTCGCCAAAAAAGCCTACCAACCTTAAAAGTTTAACGTATCCAACGGAGTAAATTAAATTTTAACTCCAATTACACAAACATCATCAATTTGTTCTAAATTACCTTTCCAGGTTTCGAATGATTCGTTAATTAATTGTTTTTGCTTCTCTATTGATTCGTTTTGGATGGTAAGTAACAGTTTTTTGAAATTAGCTGTTTTAAACTTTTTCCCTTTTTCTCCTCCAAATTGATCTACATAACCATCAGAGAAAATGTAAATGGTATCTCCTTTTTGTAATTCAAAGGTGTGAGTAGTATAAGGTAACAACTCATCAAACTTTCCTATTGGTTGCTTATCGGCTTTTGTTTCTATTATTTCCCCATTTCTAATTATCCATAAAGGATTATTGGCTCCTGCGTACTTTAAAGTATTGCCTTCTAATGAACAAAGAGCTATATCCATTCCGTCTTTTACTTCTTCTTCACTTTTTTCAAACTCAGCAATTACTATTTCTCGAGTTTTATTAAGTATTTCTCCAGGGTCTTTCAATCCATATTCACGAACGCTTCTATTTAACCCATTATTACACACTACACTTACCATTGCTCCGGGTACTCCATGACCGGTGCAGTCGGCGGCTGCAAAAAGCACTCTGCCTTCCTTGTGCTCCATCCAATAAAAATCTCCTGCAACAATATCTTTTGGTTTATATAAAATAAAACTATCTGGTAAATACTCTTTTATGGTTTTATTAGAAGGCAAAATAGCCGACTGAATTCTTTTTGCGTAACGAATACTATCTGTTATTTCTTGATTTTTATCCTCTAATTCATGATGGGCGCTTTCTACTTCTTTTTTCTGGATTTCAATTAACTCTTTTTGTTTACGAGTAACCTGCAATCGATTGATTACAAATATTAAAAATATAGCTACTAAAAGTAATCCGAAAGCAATTGAATAAATAATAATTTTTTGTTTTGCTTTCGATTCTTTTTCTATTGCTAAAGTTTTCTCATGCTCGGCATCATCTAAAGCTTTTTGTTTTTCATATTCATATTTAGCATGCTGAAGTAACGTAGCCTTTTGATTTTCATCATTATTAATACTATCTCGCATTTGAATTTGTAAATTTTTCATATTAAAAGCCTCCTTATAATTACCTTGCTTTTGATAAATCTGGCTTAAATTATTTGCTGCGTTTTTAATGCTTTCAGGAAACCCAATTTGATTAGCAATTTCTAAACTTTTTTTAGAGTAATTAAGTGCCTTATTCAAGTTATTATTAAGAAAATATATATAACCAATATTGTTAAGTGTGTTTGAAATTCCTTTCTTATTTTCAGATTCTTTTTGAAGGATTAAACTTTGTTCAAAGTACCTCAGTGCTAAATCATTAGAGTCACTTTCAATATAGATGTATCCTATATTATTTAAACTTTCAGCTATACCTTGTTTATTCCCCAACTCCTTTCTTAGTTTCAAGCTTTTTTCATAGCACTCTTTAGCTTTATCATTAAGCCCCATATTATATAAAATGAATCCAACATTATTTAAACTAAACGCTATTCCTTTTTTATCACCTAACTCTTCATATAATTTTAAACTTTGGCTATAGTAATTTAAAGCTTCTTCAATCGAGCCTTGATTATTATATAACATTCCAATATTATTTAAACTTTGTGCTATACCATTTTTATCCCCAATTTCTTCTCTTATTTTTAAACTTTTTAAACTATAATTTAGAGCTTCTTTAATTAAACCTTGATTTAAATACAAAAGGCCAATATTGTTTAAACTTAATGCTATCCCTTCTTTTTCATTAAGTTCAGTTCTAATCTTTAAACTTCTTTTATAATAATCGAGTGCATTATTCAACTCTCCTTTATTTTTATACAAAAACCCTATATTATTTAAACAATCTGCTAGCCCATGTTTATCATTAGTGACCTCTAACAATTTTAGGCTTTGTGTATAATAATCTAAAGCTTTCTCTATATCGCCTTCATCTCTATATATTAGTCCAAGATTATTTAGTGCATTTGCTAATGACTTTTTTAACCTTTTATCCTGAGGCTGTTTTTTAATTGCTTTATTAATTAGCTGATATTGATAAAATTGATATTTAACCCAGTAAGCGCTGACCATATTTTCACAAATACCATTAAGTGCAATTACTTTAGAGGTGTCCTGATTTGATTTATGAAATAATACTAAACAACTATCAAGCAGTATTCTGTCAGGGGCTGTTAACCCTTTTAAATCTATACTATCTACTAAATAATAGTTTTTATCAGCATAGTCTTGAGAAGCCCCAATTAGTGGCAATAAGAAAAATGATATATATATTAAACACCTCATATTTTCACTCCAATTACACAAACATCATCAATTTGCTCTAAGTTACCTCGCCAGTTTTCAAAGTTCTCGTCTATAATTGTTTTTTGTTCTTCCATTGGTTCATTTTGGATAGAAAGTAACAATTCTCTAAATGCTTTTGCTTTAAATTTTTTACCTTTTTCTCCTCCAAATTGGTCAACATATCCATCAGAGAAGATGTAAATACTATCTCCTTTTTGTAGTTCAAAGATGTGAGTAGTATAAGGTAACAACTCATCAAACTTTCCTATTGGTTGCTTATCGGCTTTTGTTTCTATTATTTCTCCATTTCTAATTATCCAAAGTGGGTTATTAGCTCCTGCATATTTTAATGTACTCCCTTCTAAACTACATAAAGCGATATCCATTCCGTCTTTTACCTCATCTTCACTTTTCTCGAACTCTGCAATTACTATTTCTCGAGTTTTATTTAAAATTTTTCCGGGGTCTGTCAAACCATATTCACGCACACTTCGGTTTAACCCATTATTACACACCACACTTACCATTGCTCCTGGCACGCCATGACCAGTACAATCTGCAGCAGCAAAAAGTATAGCGGTATCTTTTTTATTGCCTGTCGGTGATACCGACTCTAGCCAATAAAAATCTCCTGCTACTATGTCTTTTGGTTTATAAAGGATAAAACTATCTTGTAAATACTCTTTAACCACTTTAAGTGGGGGTAAAATTGCATTTTGGATGCGCTTGGCATAGGTGATAGAATCCATTATTTCTTGGTTCTTTTCTTCAAGTTCTGAATGAGCTAACTCTACTTCTGCTTTTTGCTTCTCAATTATCCCTTTTTGTTTACGCGTAACTTTTAATCGATTAAATACCACCAACAAGAATATGCCAACTAAAAAAAGACCTAATGCAATGCTATATGTTATTATTTTTTGTTTTGCTTTCGCCTCTTTTTCTATGGCTAATTGCTTATCATGTTTAGCATCATCCAAAACCTTTTGTTTTTCATATTCGTATTTTGCTTGTTGTTTCGCTGTAGCTTTTTGGCTTTCTTCATTGTTTAAACTATCCCTCATCTGTATAAATAATTTATACATTTTTAAAGATTTAGAATATTCCGATTTTTCTTCATAAACTTTACTTAACAATTCAGAAGCAGATTGTATTTCAGTAGGATATCCTAGTTCTTGTGCTATTTTTAAACTATTCTCTAGATTAATTTTTGCTTCATTAGTGTTTCCTAATGCTAAATTTGCTCTTCCGATATGACTTAATGAAATAGCAATTCCTGATTTATCTCCAATTTCTTTTCTCAAGTCTAAACTTTTCTGAAAAAAATCAATTGCCTTTAATGCTTCCCCTTGTAATAAATAAATATTGCCAATGTTAATATAAGAAAACGCACTCCCATATTTATCTCCTGCTTCTTGTCGTAATTGTAAACTTTTTTTATGAATTTCTAACGCTTTATCACTAACCCCATAAACTAGTCCTATATTATTTAAGGCATTTGCCATCTCACTTTTATCTCCAAGTTCTTCTCTAAGTTTTAAACTCCTATTTAAATACTCTAAAGCTTTTGAACTATCTCCTTGATATTTATATATAAGCCCTATGTTATTTAGAGTGACACCCATGCCATACTTGTCTTTGTTTTCCTCAAGAAATTTTAAACTTTGATGATAAATTTCAAGCGCTTTTGGTATGTCCCCCTGTTTATCATAAACAAACCCCAAATTATTTAATGTAAAAGCAACTCCTTTTTTATCATTCCTTTTTTTATCAATAGAAATACTTTTCTTATAACAGTTTATTGCTTTTTTTACATCTCCTTTTATTTCATATATAATTCCAAGGTTATTTAAAGCTCCAGACAATGATGCTGTCAGTTTATCATTTACTTCTAATGAATTATTTTTCTTTAATCCCTCTTTTATTATTTGATATTGATAGAATTGGTATTTACTCCAATCATCATGGCTCATATTTTCGCAGATATTACTTAAGGCATACACTTTGCTTGTGTCGTCATTCGCTAAATGAAATATTTTTAAACTTTCTACTATTAACTGTTTATCTTCTTCAGACAATTGAGTTAAGTCTAAACTATCTACTAAATAATAGTTTTTATCAGCATAGTCTTGCCCTAACCCAATAATAGGTAACAAAAAAAATAATATGTAAATTAAACTTCTCAAACCTTCACACCTATTACACACACATCATCAATCTGTTCTAGGTTACCTTTCCAATCCTCAAACATCTTATCTAAGATCTGTTTTTGATCTTCCATGTTTTTACCTTGTACTGATAGCAACAATTGTTTTAATGATTTAAGTTTGAATTTCTTTCCTTTTTCACCTCCAAACTGGTCGGCATAACCATCGCTAAAGGTATAAATACTATCTCCATTTTGAAGTTCTATTTCTCTTTCTGTAAATGGTTTTAGCTCTCCAGAATATAATCCTACTGGTTGTTTGTCGGCTTTGTGTTCTATCAATTCGTAACCGTCTATAATTAATGTATCTTCATTTTGATCCGTTGCTTTTCTAATAATCCAAACTGGGTTATTTGCACCAGCAAAAGTTAGTTTGTTGGTGTTTTTATCCCATACGCACAACGCTAAATCCATCCCATCTTTTTGTTGAGTATCTATACCTTTTTGCTCTAATGCTTTTATAATTTTATCACGCAACTTATTTAAAATTATTGAAGGTTGAGTGATGTTGTTTTCCACAACAATCTCATTAAAAAAGCTAATGCCCAACATGCTCATAAACGCACCAGGAACACCATGCCCAGTACAGTCGGCAGCCACCCAAATGGCTAAGTTAGTTTCGGTATGAAAAGCCCAAAAGAAATCGCCACTCACCACATCTTTGGGTTTTAGCAACACAAAATGTTCTGATGATATTTGATTCCAATATTCATCGCTTGTTAAGAGCGCTGTTTGTATTCGTTTTGCGTAATTTATACTGTCTGTAATTTCTTGATGCTGCTCTTCTACAATTTCTTTTTGGTGTGTTATTTCTTTATTCTTTTGGGTTAACAACACATTATTTCTTTTCCGTTGTTGATTTACTCGATAAACAAAAATTAAAAACCCAAGTAAAATAATCCCAACTCCTAACGACCCAAATAATTGAATGGATTTACGCTTCGATTCTTCACCGGCTTTTTCAAGCTCAATATCTTTAATTGCATTGGTTTTATTTAGCAATTCTATTTCTTGCTCTTTACGTTCACTTTGGTATTTTTTCTCTAACTCATTAATTAATTCTGTGTTTTCTTTATTGGTAACACTATCCGCCAATGTTATATATTGCGATTGATGATAATATGCTTTTTCAAACTTTTTAAGTTTTTCGTAAGCCATTGACAATCCTTTATGCGATTTAATCACATAATCCATATACCCAGTATTTTCAGCATTAGTTAATGCTTCTTGGTATAAGTTTAATGCTTTGTTATATTCACCTCTTTTGTTATAAATTTTAGCGGCTGCAATTTGCGATACAGCAATTTTACCAAAACTTCCAATTTCAGTTTTAATTTTAATTGCTTTCAAAGCATATTCAAGTGCCTTATCATCATTATTAGTTAGTTCGTAATTAACACTTATATTATTATAACACTGAGCAATTAATGGTTTATCTCCTAGTTCTAAAAAAATATCTAACGCTTCAAAAAAATGTTTGCGAGCTTCATCATATTTTTCTAAATAATCATATGCAGTACCTTCACTAGTAAGAGCTATTCCATAATGCTTTTTAGCTTTTATTGCCTTGGCTAATTTTTTCTGTTTTGTATAAACTTTTAATGCTTCAGTATAGTTTTTTTGTCCGATATATATAAGTCCAATGTTAGCCATTGTTCCAATGGCCATATTGGTATCTTTTAGATTTTCATAAATTTCAATCGCTCTTAAATATAACTTAATTGCCTCAGTTGGATTTCCTGCAATGTCATGCATAATTCCTGTATTGTTAAACGATTGTCCAGCACCAATACTATCTCCAATTTGAATTTTTATTTCTCCTGATTTTTCAAAATTTTCTCGCGCTTTTTCATATTCACCGGCATAATAATAAGCGATTCCAATATCGTTATATCCTTCTGCAACGCCATTTTTATTCTTTCGTTTTTCATGAGTTTTTTGTGCTTTAGTATAATATTCAACAGCTAATGGATATTTTCCAACTGCTTGAGCTGTTAATGCATATTCTCGATAAGCTTCAGCAGTTTCTTTTTGATTAGAAATTTTCTTAGCTAAATCAATCGCTTTTTGATTATAATAAAACGCAGAATCTTCATTATTTTTTCGGTGGTTAGCAGCTAATTGCTCAAAAACCAATATCTTAACCGTATCGTGAGCGTTTGATTGAATAACTTGTTGCAAACTATCGTTAGTAGAACCCAACAAAAGAGTAGTAATAAAAGTTGTTGTAAGAAAAAGAAGGTATTTCAACATCTGTTTACATTTCAGCTATTCAATAATACAAATTATTGATGAGTTTAACCAACTCAATACCAACTTCTTCAATCAATATTTCCACTCATCATTATTTGGTTGAAAATAAGCAATTAATTAAGCATCTTTGTCGGCTATAAAACTAACTAAAGAACATCATGACTAACAAAGCACTATTAATTGCCTCGGCAATGTTATTTATATTTGGTTGTAAACCTACCGAAACTATTAATTTACCAGAGCAGGTAATTGAAATTAATGATCCAAACAAACTTCCTGAACGAGCTGTTTACCAAGCATCAAATACTAAACTTTTTGATTTGTTACACACTAAGCTAGATGTAAAATTTAATTGGGAAAAAGCTTATTTATATGGAAAAGCTGAGCTTACGTTAAAGCCTTATTTTCATGCTAATAATACATTAGCCTTAAACGCACGTGGCTTTGATATTAATAAAGTACAATTAGTTGGAGAAGAAAATATTGATTTAAAATACAATTATGATGGGTTAATGTTAATTGTTGACCTAGATAAAGAATATACACGAAATGACACTTTAAAGTTATTCGTTGATTATACCGCTAAGCCTGATGAATTAACATTAGGTGGAAGTGATGCTATCTCTTCAGATAAAGGATTGTATTTTATTAATCCTAGAGGAGAAGAAAAAGATAAACCTCAACAAATTTGGACACAAGGAGAAACGCAATCAAATTCTGCTTGGTTTCCAACTATTGATTCTCCAAACGAAAGATGTACTGGAGAAATTGCAATAACTGTTGAAGATAAATATAAAACCCTTTCTAACGGAATTTTGAATCTTCAAACCATTAATGCAGATGGAACAAGAACAGATTATTGGGAAATGGATCAACCACATGCTCCGTATTTGTTTATGATGGCTATTGGAGAGTTTTCAGTTACAAAAGAAACTTGGAATGGAATTGATGTAGATTATTATTTAGAGAAAGATTACGCGCCATACGCTAATGATATTTTTGGCTTAACTACCGAAATGTTAGAGTTTTATTCAAAAAGGTTAGGCGTAACTTATCCTTGGAAAAAATACAGCCAAATTGTTGTTCGTGATTACGTTTCTGGAGCAATGGAAAATACCACAGCGGTTATTCATGGTGAATTTGTACAACAAACAAAAAGAGAGCTAATAGATGGAAGCGCAGGAGAAGATGTTATTGCGCATGAGTTATTTCACCATTGGTTTGGCGATTTAGTTACTTGCGAGTCATGGTCAAACCTTCCTTTAAACGAATCGTTTGCTACTTATGGCGAGTATTTATGGAACGAATATAAATATGGCTTAGATAAAGCAGACTACGGCTTAAGAAATGACCTGTCGTCATACTTACAAGAAGCTCAAGATAAGCAAGTAGATATGATTAGGTTTGATTTTGAAGCAAGAGAAGATATGTTTGATGCTCACTCATACCAAAAAGGAGGAAGAATATTACATATGCTCAGAAACTACTTGGGTGACGATGCTTTTTTTGAATCATTAAAATACTACTTAAACAAACACCAATTTACTGATGTAGAAATGCACGAACTTAGAATTGCATGTGAAGATGTTTCTGGAGAAGATTTAAACTGGTTTTTTAATCAATGGTTTTATGCGAGCGGACATCCAATGTTAAATATAAATTATGAATATAACGATTCACTAAAAATTCAAAATATATACATTAATCAAGAGCAAAACTTTAACACTACACCGCTATATAAATTACCTATTGCTATAGATATTTATGTTGAAGGAAAAGTTGAACGCAAAGAGGTGGTTATTGATAAAGCTTTAAATGTATTCTCTTACGAAATGAGCTCTAAACCTGATTTAGTAAATGTTGACGGAGATAAAATGCTATTGTGTGAAAAAGTTGATAGCCATACTAACGAAGAGTGGGTTTATATGTATGCAAATGCTCCAAAATATTTAGATAGGTATGAAGCAATAAAAAAGTTAGCCGAAGTAAATGAACCTTTCGCTACAAAAATAATTATTGATGCTGTAGGTGATAAATTTGAACACATTCGTAGAACTGCTATAAGAAGTTTAGACAATGCTATTAAAACCAGTCCTGATGAAGTGAAAGCTAAACTTATTGCTTTAATTAATATAGAAGAAAATACTAGGGTTAAAGGAGATGCAATAGGTGTATTAGCTAAACATTTTTCTGATGATGCTGCTACTATAGAAATTGTAAAAAAAGGAGTTGAAGAAGATTCTTATTACATCGCTGGTAAATCATTAAATGCATTAGCCTATTCAAGCAAGGAAGACGCTTTAACTTATGCGAAAAAGTATGAAAAGGAAACAAACGTTTCACTAATAAATGCTGTAGCTACTGTATATGAAAAACATGGCGGTCCAGAGCAAAATAAATTTTTTATCGAAAAATATCCTCAACTTAATGGATTTGGTAAATACAACTTTATTTCATCTTATGGTAATTATTTACAAAAACAGCCTGACAACGTGATTGAGGAAGCTTTGCCTTTATTAGAGGAAGTTTCGATTAAAGAGGAAGCTTGGTGGATGAGAATGACAGGAATTAATGCTGTTGCAGAACTTGAAAATAAATATGTTCAACAGATAATCGATTATAAAACAGATTTAAAAACTTTAAAACCCGATTCGCAAGAAGCAGTTGATTTAAATACAAAAATTGAAATCGCTGAAAAACAACAAAAACAATTAATGACAATTATTAATAAAGTTAAAGAAACCGAAACTAATCCGAGATTAAAACAAATTTTAGGTATAAAATAAAACCAAAAAACCCATCAGAATTGATGGGTTTTTTATTTGCACTAACTAAACAGGAAGGAAAAAAGGGGTACTAACTAAAATCCTATTAAGGCCATACCAACACTAAAAGCGTGTAATTCTGGTCCTCTATTATTTTCAAACAATGGAGTTAAACTATACGTGGCAAAAGCTGTAAACCATCCATAACCTACTCTGGCTGTTAAATCAACTTTAAAAGGGTTTGTATTAAAGTTTTGAGTGTCTTTATACTTTTGTGTATCACCATTCTCTTCATACTTATATTTCATTTTTGTTTTAAACTTATAGCCTAAAATAGCTCCTGTAGAAACATGAAAAGATTTATTTTTATGTTGCCCAGTGTTTATTTCAAACAAAAAAGGAGCTGTAATGTAAAATGTT
Source organism: Vicingus serpentipes (assembly GCF_007993035.1). Taxonomy (NCBI): domain Bacteria; kingdom Pseudomonadati; phylum Bacteroidota; class Flavobacteriia; order Flavobacteriales; family Vicingaceae; genus Vicingus; species Vicingus serpentipes. Next base: position 356,060 of record NZ_VOOS01000004.1, on the reverse strand, counting down.
TTAAATCTGTTTTTAGAATAACTTAAAGTTGTGTCAACAATTCCCCACGTATATTCTTCATTAAATGGAGTTAACGTATTGTTTACAAATGAACCTCCATCAGCAATTAAACTAACGTTATTTCTTAACTCATAATTATTATATTCCAAACCTAATCCAGTAACTAAACCTACATGGTGTTCTTTTAATTTAAAAAAATGTTCCCAAAAGTTTATTCCTAATTTCCATGATTTAGCATAATCTAACTCCATAAATTGAGTTACTTTTTTGGGGTCAGCCGCTTCAAGACTAGGATCATTTTTTAGGTCGAAACTACCTGAAGAATTTACAAAACCATTTATACCTAAATCAATTCCTGCCCAATGGTTTCTTCTTTTTTTAGGTTCTCTTTTAATTGACACATTATCATCGATAATTAAAATTTGAGTGTTTCTCCATTTTACTCTTGTTGTATCATTAATAACACTTACATTATTATTGGCAGTATTTACATTTACACTTTCGTCATCACTAACTCTTACTCCCGTTTTACCAACTATTACATTTACATCTTCGCTATTATTGCTATTCCCAATAGTAATATTTAACCCTCCTTCTTCACCTTTAACATCAGATGCTCCAGATTTTGATATAACACTTACTGGAGGATTTCCATATACATTTACATCAGAAGCTCCAGTTGCTGATCCATAAATTTCTTCAGCTGCATAAACACTTACATTAGAAGCTCCTGAAGTACTAATTTCTACTTTATTTGCTTGAAAGTTTTTTGCTTTAAGTGTTGAAGCTCCTGATAATGAAGGGCTAAAAGTTTTTGCAAATCCTTTTAGTATTGTTTCACTTGCTCCAGAAGAAGTTAATTTAACATCTTGTGCATTTACATCTAATTCAAGACTGGAAGCTCCACTTGTTTTAATTGTAAAGTTGTTAGCATTTATTGCATTATTTGCTTTTACTGATGATGCCCCACTTACTTCAACAGAATTAAGCGTTTGGTAACTAATGGTTAATCTCATATCATTTGCTGCTTTTACTTTCCCTTTTACATAAACATTAAGCACATCTCCGTTTACTTCTGTAATAATGTTTTCAATATATTGCTCAGGTACACCTTCTATTTTAACAGAACTTGAAGGACCTTCTATTAATTCAACATTGAACGCTGATGAAATTTTTACTCCTGTAAAACTTTCTAAACTTCTTTCTACACCTTGGCTAAAACCTAATGAGGTTAATACAAAGAATGAGATTATAAATGCTAATTTTTTCATGATTATCTATTTTTAATGTTTTTTGTTTTTATAGCTATTAAAACAAGTATTTATTGTTGTTTGATAATGTGACGAACTGAGGTTTGAATTTGTTACAACTCCAACGAAATTATTTTCTAACTTTTTTAGAAAATGAGAAACCGCCTATATTTAAAGCATATTGTTCTGTCTCATCTTCATCATTTTTAGTTTTATCTACACGTGCATTTTTACCAGCAACTTTAGCCAATAAATCAACCACCATAATTTCTGCTTTCTTATTCGGCTCAGGTTGTTCATCTTTTAGTACTTTTTTCTGCGCTTCTTTTTTCAAAAACTGACCAACACTTAACGGCTCTCCTTTTACTTCCTTTTCGATTTGGATGTTATTCTCTGCTAACAAAACTTCTTCTTCATAAATTGTTGGCAGTATCGTTATGCTGTCTTTTTCATTTATTGGTTCTTGTTCTGCAACTAAATTGTTTTCGATAGGTTGTTCTTCTTTAATTGTTGGTTTTACTTTTTTCTTTTCAACTTTTATTGGAGTTGTATTTACTTTTTTAGCTACCTGAATGGTCTCATTGTCTAAAAATTCCTTTTCAATAGGTTTTGGCAATTCTTCCACTTCACTGCTATTCTTTTTAAATTCTAATTCTTTGTTATCCGCAAAATTATTTTGCGTTTTCTGAACACCATCAGTATTCATATTTCTTATTAAGAAGAACGCGATTAGAATTGCGGCAGCAGAGGTCGCCCACCAATACATTGGAATAATTTTTCTTTCTCTTTTTAATGATTCTTTGTTTTCAAAAATAACTGGCGTTGGTTTTAATACTGTTTTTTGATACAGTAAAAAAGCTTTTTCGGTGACATTATCTTCTTCTATTGCTTCTTGTAATTCTTTACTTTGATCAACAGAGTTTAATCCTTCAATTTCAGCAATCATTAAGTTTTCTAAAACTTCTTTCTTCAAATCATCTTTACCTTCAAATACTATGTCTTCTATCGGTAAAGCAACTTCGCCCAACTCCTCTAAATCATGTTTTAGGTCAGGATTTTGCTCAAAAAACAACATCAATTCCGCTACCATATCAGCAGAAAGGTTCTGCTCCATATAGTCAAGCAAAAATGCTTCGTAGTTATTTTTGTTAATTAAGCTCATAAAACCTGTTCTATACTTCCTAAATATTGTTTTAAAAATTTTCGTGCTCTAAATATGTAAACCTTTACTTGCGACTCTGAAAGCTTAGTTATTTCAGCTATTTCATCGTAAGCATAACCTTCATAATCTCTCAACATTATTACTGCTTTTTGATCTTCTGGTAATTTATTTATTGCTTCTTCCAGCACTTCTTGTAAATCAGAATACTGACTATCTACACTATAACTTTCTTCTTTAACCTCGCTAAAATTTCCTTGTCTTTTTTCCTTTCTGGTTACATCTATTAAGGTATGGTATGCCGTTGTAAACAAATAAGATTTTTCTTTTCCTTCCTGCACATCGTCTTTCTTATTCCAAAATTTTTCAAACGTATCTTGAATTATATCCTTAGCCTTATCCTCGTCCTTAATGTTTTTCAACACAAAGCGATAAAGATTATCGGAATAATCATCCACACATTTATTAAATTCCCTTACTGTCAACGTTCTGTTTTGTAGTGTTTGTGAATGTGACGCTCACAACTATTAAAAAGTTACAACTGTTTTATAAAAAATTTATAAAACCCAATTTTATACCAAATTACTTTTATTTTTGAGTCTAGTAAAATCAATGTTTTTCTTTTAGTTGAACCTAAATTTATTTTCTGATAATGAACCCTAAAAAAAAAGTACACCCAAAAGAAAAAACTAAAATACACTCAAGAAGTAAACATCGTGGGCGATACGATTTTAAAGCATTGTTGAACGTTTGCCCTGAGTTAAAAACTTTTGTAATCATTAATAAATACGATGATGAAACAATTGATTTTGCTAACCCAAAAGCAGTTATAGCACTAAACAAAGCTTTACTAATGTTCCATTACGGAATTAGTTATTGGGATATTCCTGAAAATTATTTATGCCCTCCAATACCTGGAAGAGCAGATTACATACACTATGCTGCTGATTTGTTAGGTAATTCTAATTATGGAAAAATACCCTTTGGTAAATCTATAACTTGTTTAGATATTGGTGTAGGAGCAAGTTGTATTTACCCTATTATTGGGACTTCAGAGTACAATTGGTCTTTTATCGGTACAGACATTGATAAAGCATCTTTAGCTTCTTCTCAACAGATAATTGATACAAACTCAAATTTAGTTGGAAAGGTTGAATTAAGATTACAGCCCAAAATCAATGATATTATTTATGGTGTTTTAGGGAAAGATGAAGCTGTTGATGTAATGATATGCAACCCTCCTTTTCATAGCTCTGAAGAAGTTGCAAAAGCTGGAACATTAAAAAAGTTAAAAAACCTCAACGACAAGAAAACAGATGAAGTTGTTTTAAATTTTGGAGGTCAGCAAAACGAATTATGGTGCAAGGGTGGTGAGAAAAAATTTGTCGGTGACTATATCAGACAAAGTAAAAATTTTAGCGAAAATTGTTTTTGGTTTACTTCGCTAATCTCTAAAAAAGATAACCTTAACAACATTTACGATGCGCTAAAAAAAGTTGATGCAATTGAAGTAAAAACTATTCCGATGGGGCAAGGCAACAAAATTAGTAGAATTGTAGCTTGGACTTTTTTAACTCCAGAACAACAAAAAGAATGGCGAGACAAAAAGTGGAATAAAGCTTAATCTACTCCCACACTTTTGTGCCCTCTGTACAGTTTTGGCAAATATCTATAGCTTGACGATTGGTAAGTAAGGCTTTTCTAAACCCAACATACTTATCGTTCTGCCAAATATTTTTCAGCGAATTTTGTGCTAAATCACCTAATTGATGTTTGGCATCTTTATCAAAACAACAAGGAACAATTTTGCCGTCCCATGTTACCACACAACTGCTCCACATCCGCCAACACTCATTTAACATTTTGTTTTTTAATCGGAAAGTACCGTCTTTTTGTTTTTTGTAACGCGAGTATTTTTCGATTGTTGGCATTAATTCGTTGCCGTTTTTATAATCATACAATTGTGCCGTTTTAAAACGAATTTCATCTACTCCCATTTCTGTTGCCAATTGTTTTGCATCTTCAATTTGATGTTCGTTTGGTTTTACCACCAAAAACTGAAAAATTACATAGGGTGTTTTAGAATTTAACTCCTTTTTCCATTTCAAAATGTTTCGAGTACCTTCTAAAACTTTTGCTAATTCACCTTGCTTTCTATAACTTTCATAGGTTTCTTGTGTTGTCCCATCAATAGAAATAGTTAACCTACTTAATCCTGACTCTACTGTTTCTTTGGCTTTTTTATCGGATAAAAAATGAGCATTGGTTGATGTTGCGGTATAAATATTTTGCTGGTTAGCATAACCAACCATATCCAAAAAATTAGGATTAATAAACGGCTCGCCTTGAAAATAAAAATTAAGATAAAAAGCATGCTGCTTAGCCTCATCAATCACCTTTCTATAAAAATCTGTTTTTAAATTTCCTTCAGGACGAGTAAACTGTTTAAGTCCACTTGGGCATTCGGGACAGCCTAAATTACAAGCGGTAGTTGGTTCAATTGTTATACTTAATGGTAATCCTTTAGCTTTTTGAGTATTAAAATGCTTTGCTAAATAAAAACTTATATAAACTTTTAGAGCATTTACAATACGGCTAAAATTTAGTTTCCTAATTAAATTAAACGTATCATTAAATCCTGTTGTCATATCTCAAAAATACGAAATAGTATTTGCTGAAATAATAGTAAATTCACTTCGTAAAAATATTACATTGAAACACTTCTTAAGTATACTTTTTGGGCTATTTAGCCTTGTTACAATTTATGGCCAAAACACCATTAAAGGGAAAGTTATTGACGAAAAAACAAAAGAAGCCTTACCATTTGTAAATATTATTGACAATAATAACAATGGAGCTACAACCGACATAGATGGTAATTTTAGTATAGTCTCAACTAAATCTATTAACTCCTTAAAGTTTAGCTATGTTGGCTATCAAGTTGCAGAAATCAATGTTTCCAATCAACAATACATTGTAGCAAAATTAACCTCAACCAGTTATGAATTAAACGAATTCGTTTTATTACCAGGCGAGAACCCTGCACATAGAATTATTAATAATGTAGTTGCCAACCGAAAAATACATAATCCGGAAAAAAGCTTAGATTTTAAATACGAGTCATATAACAAACTTTATATTACTGGTGCTGTTGACACAGCTATACTGAACAACCCTGAGAAGATAAGCTCACTTGACACCAACAACCAAAAAGCAATAGAATTTTTAGAAAAACATCATTTATTTTTAATGGAATCGGTAACTGAACGAAAATATATGCAGCCCGACAAAAGTTATGAAAAAGTGCTTGCATCTAGAGTTTCAGGTCTTCAAAATAATACTTTTTCACTTATCGCTACAGAAATTCAATCGTTTTCATTTTATGAGGAAATGCTAACCGTAATGGACAATTCATATCTTAATCCGATAAGCGTAAATAGTAGCAATAAATATTTTTTCTTGATTGAAGACACAACTTTTAGTGGGTCTGATACTGTTTTTGTGATTTCTTTCCGACCAAAAAAAGGTAAAAATTTTAAAGGATTAAAAGGATTGCTTTATATTAACACCAATGGCTTTGCAGTACAAAATGTAATTGCCGAACCTGCTCAAGAAGAGGAAGGTTTTGGTGTGAAAATTCAACAACAATATGAGAAAATAGAAAACAGTTGGTTTCCCGTTCAATTAAACACCACAATTTTATTTAAAACTGCTCAAATCAACGATTTTAAAATGCTAGGAATAGGTAAATCTTACCTTAAAAACATCGAGATTAATCCCGATTTAAACAAAAAAGAATTTGGAATAATTACTACTGAAGTTGCTGATGATGTAACAAAAAAAGATGAAGCGTTTTGGTTTAAATATCGTGGCGACACCTTATCAGAAAAAGAACAAGCAACTTACCATGTGATTGATAGTGTTGGTAAAGCTGAAAACTTCGATAAAAAAATAACAGGCCTTGAAGCATTATTGACCGGAAAATTAAAATGGGGTTATGTTAATTTAGATTTGAATCGTTTTGTTAAGTATAATGATTATGAAGGGTTTCGACTAGGAGCTGGGCTTCATACAAGTTCGAAAGTGTCAAAAGTATTTTCAATAGGTGGTTATGCAGCTTATGGAACAAAAGATAAAACTGTTAAATATGGTGGTGATTTTAATACTATAATAAGCAAACAAAGTGATATTGAACTTAATTTTTCTTATCAAAAAGACGTTGTAGAACCAGGAGTCGTTCAATTTAATAGTTATGAAAAACCTTTGTTATCAGCTGCTTCTAATCGAAATTTCTATCTAAGTAGAATGAACGACAATGAAAAAATGGAAGCTCGTTTTCAATTTAGAACACTTCGTTATTTAAAAGTGTTTTTGTTTGCAAACCAAGAAAAAGTAAGTGTAACCAACAATTATTTTTATCGCAATAAAATTGATGATAACACCACCTTGTTTGTTCAGGATTATACTTTTGCAGAAGTTGGAGCAGAATTTAAATATGCCTTTAAACAAAAAGTAATTCAAACGTTGAATTATAAATACGCTAAGGCAACAAAGTATCCTATTCTTTATGCTAAGGTTGAGCAAGGGTTAAATCAAGCTGATGGTGATTATGAATACACTCGATTTACATTTAGAACCGAAAAACAATTTAATATAAAGAACATTGGTAAGCCTAAATTTTTTATTGAAACTGGCTTTATTGTTGGAGATGCTCCCATTGTGAAAATGAATACAAGCATTGGTACATTTAAACCAAAAAACTTTTTGGTTGCTACCGAAAATGCTTTCGAAACAATGCTCCCTTACGAGTTTTTCTCTGACCGTTTTGCTTCACTACACTTTAGACACAATTTTGGAAGTTTGTTGTTAAAAATCAAAAAATTTGCTCCAGAATTTGTTGTTACTACAAGTGTTGGGTATGGTGATCTTTCAAAACCTCAAAATCATGGAGGAGTTGTTTTTAAAACAATGGAGAAAGGTTTTTATGAATCGGGTATTGCGATAAATAATATTTTAAAAGCAAACTTTAGCACTTTTGGTGTTTCTGCTCATTATCGTTATGGCCCTTATCAGTTTAAGAAAGCAAGCGAAAATTTTACCGTAAAAATGAGTTTAGGATATTCGTTTTAGATGCCTGATACAATTCGTAAAATATTGCACATTGATATGGATGCATTTTATGCTTCAGTAGAGCAAAGAGACAACCCTGAACTGATAGGTAAACCAATAGCTGTTGGCGGTTCTAAAGAAAGAGGTGTAGTTGCTGCTGCAAGTTATGAGGCACGTAAATATGGTGTTCGTTCTGCAATGCCCTCGATTACTGCTTACAAAAAATGTCCTCATATTATTTTTGTAAAACCTCGCTTCGACGCCTATAAAGAAGCTTCGCGACAGATACATGAAGTATTTGCTGAATATACCGACTTAATAGAACCACTATCATTAGATGAAGCTTATTTAGATGTAACTGAAAACAAAATGAACTTAGAGTTTGCAATGGATGTCGCTCAAGAAATTAAAGATAAGATAAAAGCAAAAACAGGATTAACAGCTTCTGCAGGAATTTCATACAATAAATTTTTAGCCAAAATTGCTTCTGATTTTAACAAACCTGATGGATTTTATGTGATTACCCCAAAAATGGCTACTACTTTTGTTGAAGAACTAAAAATTGAAAAGTTTTTTGGAGTTGGAAAAGTTACAGCTCAAAAAATGCACAAACACGGTATTTTTAAGGGTGCTGATTTAAAAAATAAAAGTTTATATGATTTAGAACGTTGGTTTGGTAAATCGGGTAAATACTATTACAATGTTTCTAGAGGAATAGATAATAGGTTGGTAAATCCAAACAGAATTAGAAAATCGATTGCTGCTGAACGAACGTACAGCAGAGATATAAGTACAACCCCCTTGTTAATAGAACGAGTTAATGAAGTTGCTGACATTTTAATTAAACGCTTAAGTAAAAGTGAAACCAACGGAAAAAGCTTAACGCTAAAAGTAAAGTATGCCGATTTTAAGCAGATTACTCGAAGTAAAACCTTACCCGAGCCTATTTCTCATCAAGAAATAAAAAAAATGAGTGCTGAATTAATTGATTTAATTCCAGAAACTGAAAAAGGGATTCGCTTACTAGGTTTGCAAATTTCAAATTTTGAACAAGAAAATAACGACCAATTTTTAGGGCAATTGGAATTTGATTTTAAACCTTAACTTTCAGTAATGAAAAAGTATGATCGTCCTTTATTAATTATTGGCTCTATCTTGACCTTGTTCCCCATATATTATGATTTGGGTTGGTGGTGGCTTTGTTACAAATATCAAGAATTATCACTTCAAGATTTGGGGCAAAAGTTTGATGAAGAAGTCTTTTTCAACCTAGTTGAAACAAATAGAACATTTGGTCTTTCTCTGTTAACTCTAGGATTAATTGGTAGCTTGTTATTATTAATCAGCTTAATTAATAGCTTGGAAGATAAAACCATCAAATTGAAAAGTTTTAAAATAATTGCTTTTGCTATTAATATGTTCTTTACGTTTTGGGTTCTTTTTGGATACTTATAACTACTCTATAATCCAATCAATTTTGTTGTCCCAATTTTCTTGAATCGAAATAGTTCCTTGGTAATAAATTACTTCTTCTGGTTGTAATTTTTCATTGTAGTTTCCTGTGTCCCAACTCTTATTGTTGTTCCTATCAACAATAAGTTTTATACCATAACTACCAGCAGTTAAATAATCAAAATTAAATACTGCTTTACCAACTCCATATCTAGTTTCAACAATTTTATTATTTAATGTAAAGTGAATGATATAGTTGTCAGTAATGTTTGGAGTTACATTTAAAACTAAATTACCATAATCTGATTCCCTTTTTGTTTTAAAGGTTTTTAAGATAGTATCATTATGTAAACCATATATATCGGTAAATACTGATGGTTCTGCAAATAATAGATAATCCGTTTTTTCTTTAAATGGATAAATTAAATTATATCTTCTAATATTTACAGAGTCTTGTGTAAACTTAAAATCGACTTTTATACTATCTTCTAACAAGCTAATTTTAGAAGTATCTATTCCAGCTATGGGTTGAGCGGTTGTAAATTGAATAGCTGTGTTTAAATCAAACTTAACTCCAACATTTGTATTAACTGTTAATGTTGAGTCTAAAAATAAATCAGGATTAATTAACTCAAGTTCAAGGGTATCAATAATGGCTTTATTATTATAAACCACTATATCTAGTTTTTCTGTAAATGATGGGTCAGATAACCAAAATGTTTTCTTTTTCTTGTCATCTGAAACCTCTTCAATATCAAGGCTAATATCTTCATTTAAAGATTTTATTATTATACTATCTGCTGGCATATTAAATTCAAGCACTATTTTTCCATAAGCTGTATTTGAACTTTTTGTTACGTATTGTAAATCTGTATTTTCTGTAAATGAGTATATGATATTATTAGTTTTTGAAGAATCAATTTGTATTAACTCATTGTAAAAACCTATTTCCTCATTTGGTAAATCGAATAAATAATTGCTATTAATATCAGTTAAAGCAAATAATTTATATTTTCCTTTACTAATATTTGTAATTTGGTAATCTCCATCTTTATTCGTTTTAGCAATATATCTCGGCTTTTTTGTTTTAGGAATAGAATCTTCAAACTCATCATAAAGCATTACAAAAACGTTTTCTTTTGGCGTTAAATCAAAAGCTCCTATAACCTTTCCTTCATAATTTAAAGAGTCAATAAAACTACCTGTAGAAAAAACATATTTATAATTTGGATAAATATTTCCTTCGGTAATGTCCTTTATCGCATCTCCAAAATTTAAACTATAGGTAGTATTTGGTTTTAACTCGCTTTTAATTTTAATTACCAATTTTTTACCTTTCACAGCTATATCAGGTGTTTCATCCATTAGAGGAGAAACTATTAATTGACTAGATAAATTATCTAAACTTATAAATTCATTAAACTCAACTGTAATCGTATTTTCAATAAAATTGGTTGTCTTATTTGCTGGAAATTCCTCTTTTACTTCTGGAGGTAAAATATCTTTATCTCCTCCCGACAAGGCAGAACGTTGAGCACAAGAAATTATAAAAATTGAGACAACTAACAATATGATGTACTTCTGTCTCAACCCAGTTTTTTTATAATTTCTATAACTTGCGATAAGTATTTTTCGTCTATTTCATCAAAATCATTCAGCTTGTCACTATCTGCATCTAAAATCATAGAAACATCTCCATTTTTATTCATTACGGGTAATACAATTTCTGATTTAGAAGCGGAATTACAAATAATATGATCTGGAAATTCATCCACATTAGGCACAATAATTACCTCTTTTTTATGCCAAGCTGTTCCGCTTACACCTCTTCCTAATTGTATTCTAGTGCAAGCAATTGGTCCTTGAAAAGGTCCTAAAACTAATTCATCACCCCTAACGATATAAACACCTATCCAAAGCCAATTGAAGGTCCATTTTAAAGCAGACATTATATTACAAAGGTTAGCGGTCTTATCGCTTTCACCTTCAACTAATGCCTTTATTTGAGGTATTAATTCCTCATATTTTTTTTCTTTCGAAATACCATCCGAAACTATTAATTCTTCCGCCATGTTGCAAATATACAAAGTTGTACACAGTAAAAAACAAGAACTATTTTAGTAATGTTACTTTTCCTGTAAAACGGTGAAATTGACCAGTATAATCTTTTAATCTAATATTATATACATACACTCCTTGCTCAGAAATTTGATTGCTACCATTAGCAGACCCATCCCATCCTTGATTAAGGCTTGTTGTTTCATATATTTTTTCTCCCCATCGATTAAATATTTGCATTTCAAACTCATCTATTTCTTCACCAACAGCAGTAAAAACTTCATTTAATCCATTTTCATCTGGCGTAAAAGCATTAGGAATATAAAATGTATAAGCAGGATCAACGGTAACCTCTTGCTCGTAAGTATCAGAACAACCAAAATAGTTATTAGCAAATAAAGTTATGGTATACGTTCCTTTATCTTTATAACTGTAAATAGGATTCATTTCTGAAGAACTTGATCCATCACCAAAATCCCAATTATAAATAGTGGCGTCTGTTGTAGTATTATCAAAATAAAGTTTTGAGTTTAGTGTGCTAATCTCTTCATCTGGTGTAAAGCTAAAATTAGCTTTCGCTATTGGGTTAACAATCGCGTTTAAATTTGTTGTCGCCAAATTAATACACCCTTGTGCTGAAGTTACAATTAAGGTTACGGTATAACTTCCTGATTGAGAATATGATTTTTCAGGCATTGTAACTGTTGAAAAGGTATTATCGCCAAAATTCCAATTATATAAATCTTGAGAAACATAAGGTGCATTATTCTGTAGATTAAAAGTCGCCTCTCCACATCCTGTTGAAGTTTGTGGAGTTAAATCTATATTAGGCAATGAGTTAACATCTATATTTACACTATCTAATAATGTATTCCCACAATCATCCGTTACTTGAATTACATAGGTTTCTGCTTCATCTGGATATACATAATGAGGCCCAAGATTAGTTCCTAATCCATTGCTCCATTGAAAAGTATAAACCCCAATTCCTGGTGTAAAATTCGCAAAAACAACCCCGTTTTCTTCTATACAAATAGCTGTATCAGGAGCAACAGTTAAGGTTGAAAGGTTGATGTCATTAACTAAAACAATAGTAGAAACCGTTGCTCCTATACAACCATTTTCATCTATTCCGTATACTTGGTATTCTGTTAATTGTGAGGGAGAAACTAACTGAGAGTCTGATATTATTCCATTATCCCAATAATATTGAATAGCTCCCGTACCTCCTGTTGAAAAAGCTTGTAAGTTAATATTTTCACCTGGGCAAATAGTCGATTGACTTGAAGACGTAATAACCAACTTTTCAGGTTCTTTTATAATAGCTGATGTTGTATCTTCACAGCCATTTGCATCTGTTACTGTTAACATATACATATTTTCTGATAAAGAACCTATTTGAGGAGATGTAGCACTATTGCTCCATAAGTAAGAATATGGTGGTGTCCCTCCAACAACAGAGGCTTCAATTTCTCCATCATTAGCTTGATAACAACTAATATCAGTTTGATTAATCACTGATGCTTCTAATGGCAAAGGCTCATTAATTATAAAAGAACCTATTTGATTACAACCATTATTATCAGTTACCTCTAATTGATAATTACCTTGTGTTAACATATTAATAGAATTTCCTGAGTAAATTCCTGAGTTCCATGAATAAGAATATGGTGATGTCCCTCCAAATGCATTTACATTCAATAATCCACCATTTCCTCCATTACAAGAAACATCAATTTGGTCAATTACATTTATAGACAATGGGTCTGGCTGGCTGATGCTTACCTCATCTAAAACTTGACATCCATTAGCATCTGTTACTGTTACCAAATAACTTCCTGAAGATAATCCTGTAGCTATATCACTAAACTGATTAGGAGTAGTATTCCATAAATAAGTATAACCAGAAGTTCCTCCATTTGCCAGAACACTTGCTGTACCAGTATTTTCTCCATTACAAATTACATTTGTTGTTGAAGTGTTTATTGTTAGAGGTTCTTGTGGCTCCGTAATAATAATACTATCAGAAGTAATACAACCATTACTTGTTATTACATCTACATAATAAGTTCCTGCAGATAAATTTGAAATATTGTCAATCGAGTCTCCATTTGACCATTGATAAGTGTATGGTTGTTGTCCTCCATTTGCAACTACTGTTGCTGTTCCGTTATTCCCTCCAAAACAACTAACATCAGTTGAGTTTATATTAATGTTGCCAGGAGCGGCACCACTTCCAACAGTGGTATTTCCTATAGCTGTACATCCATTAACATCGGTTACAGTTACAGTATATGTCCCTGCATTTAATCCATGAGCTACTGAATTATTCCCTCCTGTTGGACTCCATGCATATGTGTATGGCCCTGTACCCCCTGATGGAGTTGCTGTTGCAGTTCCATTGGATGCACCACAATTAGCATCAGTTGAACCCATACTGACATCAAATCCTGTAACTGTAATACAAAAAGAATAAACCTGCAGCCCAGTTATAGGACAATTATCATCAGCAACATTTACTGTAAAACAATAAGGAATTGAACTTATGTCTCCAACATTTGGAGTCCAATTAAATGTTCCTGTTTGATGATTTGATGCATTTGTTGTGAATGTAGCACTAGGAATAGCATTATTCCATGCTAATGTTACATTCTGACCAGCATCTATATCGTTTGAAAAAATATCAAAAGTTAAATTTGATCCCGCACAAGCAGTTATTGAATATTGCCCTGTACCATTAATCCCTGTAATTTCAGGTAAATTATTACTACAAACTATTGTTCTTAGTTGAATATCTCTTACTACACTACCTATCAAAACACCATTTCTCCATTCTTCTACTTTAACAGCAAGTACTGTTACTTCAATATTGGTTGGTGTAACACATATATCTCCAGTATTTGAATTAAAACTAACTAATGGGCTTGATAATAAAGGTTGTGTTTCAGAATATCCTGGCACATATGTTACTGTTGTTCCTGGTCCAGTCGCAGGTGCAAATAAAGAATAATACAAAGAATCTCCATCTGGTTCATAAGCTCCATGATTAAAACAAGAGGTTTGTCCAATACATGGATAGGATACTGGTGGGTTTGAAAATGTTGGAGAATTATTACAAACGAAATCTAAATTATTTAGTTGAGCTTCAACATAAATATTTTCATCTCCAGGATTATTAATTGTATTAATTGCATTATTTCTACAACATAAAGAAAAACTAAAAATCCAATCGTTACATTGAGCAGGTAGAGTAACAACCCCTTGATATATATATTCTTCAACTCCAGGGTAAGTTCCTCCTGAACACACTGTATTTACTGAACTACAAACCAATGAAACTTCATTTCCTGTTGCTGCAGCTTGATTCAAGGTAATATTAAAGTCTTGATTACAAGATGAAGAGTAAAGATTTACATCAACAGAGCCCGGTGCATTAATCCCGCTACAATCTCGGTAAAAAGATACGCTAATCTGATATTGGCTTCCCCCCAAACATTGATAAGTAATATCTGCACTTTGAGCATGGCTTGCATATGCTTCACCACTAAGTTGAATAAACGCTATGATTAGTAATAAGGTTTTTAACCTTGGAAAATGGTAAATTAGTTTCATGGCTATTAGGTATTAGTAAATAAAAGAACTTTGTTGTTGTCAACTATTATATTTCAACGATAGTGTTAAATATTATGTTTCGTTAAAACTGTGCATTTTGTGTAAATCAATATTTTGTTTTGTGTTTAATCATTTGTGCAGTATTATAATTTGCAAAATTATCTCTTAATAAACAAAAGCCCCAACCGAAGTTGGGGCAAAACTGGTAAGTGATGTGGGTTTTAAATTACTATTCTTCGTTTAAATACGCACTTGCTTGCATCTCACTCATTTCTACCAGCCTAATAAATTCTGCTCTATAACCAAACTCATCTTTTCCTTTGCTTGCTTTTGCAAGAGCCAACACTTTTTCGAAAGAAGCTTCCGCTTTATGTTTTGAATTTCTTAACAACAATCCAAACTCAGCAACAGCAGCCGAAAATCTAAAGTTTTCTGAAGTTTTATTTAATAAAACACTTTTGTCAGTTAAGTGATTTACAATTAAGTTACTCTTATCTTCTGTTGGTTTTTTATATCTAAACTTTACAGTCAAAATCTCATCAGTTTTAGGCGTTGGAATTAGTTCGGTTAATCGTTGGTAACGTAATGGATCAACTGAAGGAGCAATTCCTTGTCCTTTTAAAACAACTTCATAAAGAGCAGTTACTGTATGTCCTGCACCTAATTCTCCTGCATCTTTAGTATCATCATTAAAATCTTCATCATTTAACAATCGGTTTTCATATCCTATTAATTTGTACGATTCTATTTTTTCTGGATTAAACTCTAATTGCAATTTTACATCTTTAGCTATTGTAAACATTGTTCCTCCCATTTCGGTAACCAATACTTTTTTCGCTTCTAAAATATTATCGATGTAAGCATAATTGCCATTTCCTTTGTCAGCTAATGTTTCCATTTTAGAATCTTTGTAATTTCCCATTCCAAAACCTAAACAAGTCAAATAAACTCCAGATTTTCTTTTCTCTTCAATCAATCGAGTCATTTCACCATCACTACTTGCTCCAATATTAAAATCGCCATCTGTTGCTAAAATAATTCTGTTGTTTCCTTCTTTAATAAAGTTTTCTTGTGCTATTTTATAAGCTAACTTTATACCAGCACCTCCTGCTGTTGAACCTCCAGCATTTAAATTGTTTAATGCTTCCATTATTCTTTCTTTATCGTTCCCTGGGGTTGATGGTAAAACCAATCCTGCTGCCCCAGCATAAACTACTATTGCAACTCTATCATTTTCGGTTAAGTTATTTACTAAAAGATTAAACGATTTTTTTAATAATGGCAATTTGTTTAGCGAACTCATCGACCCTGAAACATCTAATAAAAATACTAGATTACTTGATGGTAATTCACTCATATCCATTTTCTTACCTTGCAATCCGATATGAATTAATTTGTTGTTTTTATTCCAAGGACAATCGCTCATTTCAGTAGTAATGCTAAAAGGATGTTCTCCTTTTGGTTGTGGATAATCGTAAGAGAAATAATTAATCATTTCTTCTATTCTTACTGCATCTGCTGGTGGATTTTGTCCATTTGTAATAAATCTTCTCATATTTGAATATGAAGCAGCATCTACATCTATTGAAAAAGTAGATAAAGGGCTTGCTATTACATTTTTAAAATCATTCTCCGAAATTGGGCTGTAAGACTCTGTATTAAAATTATCTTGTCGAGAAACTACGTTGCCAATAATCATTGGACTAGCATAACCAGCGCTCATCTCTGCACTTTTCATTCTTCTATCTTTTTTATATTTATCTTTCGAAACAGCTACCGTACTTATGCTTTCCTCTTTTTCGTCTTCAGCATTAACTACATCAATTTCGTCTACAATTTGAGGAGTATTACTGCTCAATTCAAAAACCATATTTTTTGTAACTGCTGAGCTAAGAATTATCCCTTTTTTAGTAAATTTTCTATACCCTATCATTTCAACAATCACGTTATATGTTGAAGGTGCAATACCTGTAATTTCAAACTTCCCATCAACGTCTGTTAAGGTCGACTTTATAGTTTTACCCGTTTCTGATTTTAAATAAACATTTACCATTGGTAATGTTGCTTTTGTTTGTTTATCAATTACTTTTCCTTTTAAAATGGCATCTGCTGCATAAGACTGATTAAATAGTCCGATTAAAATAACTACCAATAGATAGTGAAGTGCTTTTGTTTTTTGAGTTTTCATAAGTTTATTTTTTAAGTGAGTTAATGCTTGTTTTGTAGTTAGATGTTTGAATCATAAAAAATCCATAAAACAATTTTTAATTTTTAATTTCGAAGTATAAATCGAAAGCCTTTCGAAACCACAAAAACAGTATGTTGAAATGAATAAAAAAGTCGATTATATTATTGTAGGGCAAGGATTGGCTGGTTCTGTTTTAGCTTATGAATTATTAGAAAATAAACAGACTATTCTCGTTATTGATGAAGAAAAAGAAAACACATCTTCAAGAGTTGCTGCTGGATTATGCAATCCGGTTGTGTTTAAGCGATTAACCAAAAGTTGGTTAGTTGATGAAGTATTAGAAAACGCAAAATCATTTTATAGGCAACAAGAAAAATTACTAGGCGAACAGTTCTATTTCGATATTCCTATTTATAAATTGTTTGTTGATGAGAAAGAAGCTAATTTTTGGAGACAAAAAAGTAATGAACCCCAACTTTTTGATTGGATTAACCATAAAATAGAACATCCTTTTAATCCAACCTATCTTGACCATAAATTTGGTGCAGCAAAAACACTGCAATCTGGTTATTTGCAAACGGCAAAATGGTTAAGTCATTTTCGTGAATATTTAAAAAAATCAAACTCTTTTCTCGGTTCAACGTTCGATTACAATAAAATAGAATTTAAAGAAAATGGGGTTGCTTGGAATGGATATGAAGCAAAGCAAATTATTTTTTGTGAAGGTTATCAAAGTATTCATAATCCTTTTTTTAGCTGGTTGCCTTTTAAGTTAACCAAAGGCGAAGTTTTAACGGTTCAATTTGAAAATTTAAAATTAGATTCTGCGATAAATAAAGGTGTTTTTGTATTACCTTACAACAACAATTATAAACTGGGGGCTACCTATAATTGGGATGAATTAAATGAAAAAACATCAGAAGAAGGTAAAGAAGAATTATTAAAAAAAGCAGGAAAATTTATTAATGATAAAATAGAAATAATAGAGCATAAAGCTGGAGTTCGACCGACGGTCCTCGACAGAAGACCTCTAATTGGAGTTCATCCTAACCATAAACAATTATGCGTTTTTAATGGATTAGGCACAAAAGGAGTAATGCTCGCTCCATTTTTTAGTCAAAAATTGGTAAATTGCTTATTAAATAATGCTCCTCTCGATAAGGAAATTGATATTAATCGCTTTGAAAATTAATACCATGAAAAACTTAATTCTCCTACTTACACTCGTTCTTAGTTTTATACTTAGCTCAAATACATCATTAAAAGCTCAAAAAATATTTAAAGTTAAATACGAAAGTCAAGCAGACATTAAAGTTTACATTGTGAAGTACGAATCGCAATGCGACTTAAAAGTATTTAATGTAAAGTATGAGAGTCAAGCCAAAAAAGATGGGCTTTGGTATGTTGTAAAATACGAGAGCCAAGCCGATAAAAAAATCTACTTTGTTGATTACGAAAGTCAGGCTGATTTAAAAATTTACTTTGTAGATTATGAAAGCCAAGCTGGGTGGAAAAACAATGCAAAATCACATCTATTAAAGTTTTAAAAATGACATTAGAACAAGCACAACAAACAGTAAATAATTGGATAAAAGAACATGGTGTTCGTTATTTTAATGAATTGACCAATATGGCAATGCTTACAGAAGAAGTTGGCGAAGTAGCTCGCATTATTGCGCGTAGATATGGTGAACAGTCTGAAAAAGAAAGCGATAAAAACAAAGACTTAGGAGAAGAAATGGCAGATGTTTTGTTTGTTTTGTTGTGTTTGGCTAACCAAACAGGTGTTGACTTGACTGATGCACTAAACAAAAACTTAGAAAAGAAAACGAAAAGGGATGGAGAACGTCATCACAATAATCCTAAGTTAAAATAGTTGTTCTTATTCCACTAAAGATTTAAATAATTCCATTTGTTTATCTTCTTGGCATTTAACACCATCATGATAAAAAGTAATCAGTTGAAATTTTACTCCTTTAATACATTGATTAGCAACATTGTCAGGACTAATAGTATGTCTTCCTAATGTTTTTTCTGTAGGCCAATCTACTTGAGGAAAACAAACATAAGCTAATTCGGAACAAACTATTTTTTCTGTTGTGTTAACATCAAAATTAAAATCATATTTTTTCCCAAGTTGTCTAAATGCAAGTAACAGTGATTGGTTCTCGCTAATACTATCATTAAAAACAGGTCTTAAAATAGCAATATCATCAATATTCATAAATTCATCTAAAGAGCTAAGTTTAACTCCACTCCTTAAAGCTTCAACTATATTATTCCCATCAAAATTATCAGCTCCTTTTGAGCTAATTTGATCATGAAATGGCTTAACAACTTCATTATCCCATAACCCTTTTTCTTTTAATTCACTTTCATTCCCAACCCAAATAGCGACATGTCCGAAATGCCCTGGTATTAATTTATCTGTTAAACGAAAGGGAGTTTTTTCTAGAATAACATCTAGGGGTTGAAGTTCTTTTAATAGCTCTTCTTTGATCTTCTCGTTTTTATAAAGCTTTCCCTTTCTAAACTCGACTAATCCAATAGAGTTACCAAAAAATTTACTTATTCCGTCAAATCCGTCTTTTTTTAATTCAGCAAAAATATCTTGCGACATTCTACCGAACACTTTAAATTTTTTACCAACCATTTCTTTTGTGGTTAGATTTTTTATATGATTATAAGATGGGCTAGAATATATTAATAATTTCAAATACTCATATTCGTTATCACTTTGACCGATAAAATGTTTCTGTTTTTTTTCAAAAAAAGATATCCCATCTTGAATCCTTTTTTGATTTTTAATAGAATTAGCCGCTAGTGTAATTTCTAATAATACATTTGAAGAGACATCAAACCCTATGTCAGGATCATTTGACAACCTCCTTAAACGAGGGTCGTTTTCAAATATTAATGCCCCAATCAAATAATTGTCGTACAAGGTTAACGCTGATGCTACAGAAAGCATTACAGCTTTAGTCCTAATGTTTTCTTTTACCTTTGCTCTTACAAGCCTCTCTTTAGATGCTTCTTGAGCGCATTCATATCTATAGGTTATATCGTATAACTTTTCTCTTAAAACTAAAAATGTTTCTGTTTTAGACTTTAAAAACTCTAAATGTTTAGAAGAAATTGGTTTTTCAATATCTAAATTTATTTCATTAGAAAACTGAATCATTTCTGATCTAACAACAAGACTTTGCTCTACTAATAATTGAAATTCAGAAATTTCAAAACTTAAAATAGAGTCTAAATTTGAATAGGATTCTATTTTAGAATGAATATTTTCCCAACAATATTTATCCTGTTGTTTTTTGTTTGTTTTCTCTTTTATAGAGCACCCAAAGAATATAAATGCAAAATAAATTAATACAATAAAAATATTATATGGCCTCACTAACATTGTATAATTTATCTAATCTTTTTATTTGATAAATATAGAGAATGTTTACTAATCCAGCCCTTTCACTTTTACCTTTTGTAATTGCTTATCAAACTCTGCTTTTTTAAGCTCAAATGGTGCTTTGTAGGCAGGCTTTATTGGCTCAGATGGAGGAAAATCCTCATTTAAATGATTAACCTGTTGCCCATTTTTCCAAAAACGATAACAAACATGAGGACCAGTTGCTAAACCTGTGCTACCAACATAACCAATTACATCTCCTTGCTTTATACTTTGACCAACTTTAGCTGCTCTTTTACTCATGTGTAAATATTGAGTAGTGTAAGTACTATTGTGTTTAATTTTAACGTAATTACCATTATAAACAGAATGTGCAGATGCAATTACAACTCCGTTTCCAGTAGCCAAAATTGGTGTTCCTTTTGGTGCGGCGTAATCTGTTCCTAAATGTGGTTTATTTCGTTTTTGTACCGGATGAAAACGCTTCATTGTAAAACCAGAGGTTAATCGACCAAACTCTAAGGGTGACTTTAAAAATGCCCGTCTTAAACTATTCGCTTTGGAATCAAAATAATCACCTACATTATCTTGTTCAAAGTAATAAGCATTATAGTTTTTACCACTATGGTTAAATTCTGCTGCCAATACTTTGCCAATACCTATTGATTTTCCATCAACAAACTTTTCTTCATATATTACTTTAAACCAATCGTTTTCTTGAATTCTGTAGAAATCTATCGACCAGGCATACACATTTGCCATTTCTATTGCCAACACAGGGCTTACTTTTGCGTCCTGCAGGGTTTTATATAAAGAAGATGTAATAACTCCTGAGGTTGTGTGTATTTCGGTTGTAATTTCTCTACGCTCTTTATAAATTCTTAACGAATCTCTCATATCAAACACCACATACTCTACAGCATTTGGTTCGTATATAAAACATTGTGCTTTACCTAAAGAATCATTACTACACATTACTGTATAGTTTTTACCCACATGTAAGCTTTTTACATTAAAAACACCTTCTGATTCTTTAACCAGTTTATCAATCTCTGGATAAGGAATTTTATATTTTAATAAAATGTTTGCTAAAAATTCATTCGGTTGTATTACTCCTTTATGTACTGTAAATGAATCCGTTTGAATACCATACTCAAAAGTAGGTTCAGGAATGGTGTCTTCTAGACTAATTAAGTCTTCCTCTGTTTCTAAATCGTAATAATAATCATTGAAATATATTCTACACCCTCCTATTAAAAGGATTAACACAAATACAACCGCAGCTATTTTTTTCCCCATCTTCATTTTTTAAATAAGGCATAAAAATAAGGCGATGAATTGCTTCATCGCCTTATTTTTTCTATTGTTTTAAACAGATAACTGTTATTAATCGTCAATTTTTGAAATTGGTGCAACTAATCCTTTGTAGCCTGTTAATTCCATTTTAACTGAACCAACCATAACTTTACCTTGTGCTAGTAGTGGTATTTTATTTGCATCATCTGAAATCCAAACACTTACATCGTCTTCACTTTTAAACAAACGACCTGTTTGAATTACAGGGTGAAACTTCATTGCATTATAAGTATCTCCACTAACTTCTACTTTTTCTTTTCCTGCATATCTTATTTTTAACGGCCATATTTCATCATCAACAAACGACCAAATTGTAAATATTTCTCCTTTTTTAGCATTACTAAAATCTATAGTTCTTGCATAATAAAATGAAGAAAGCATATCTTGAATTCCTTCTGGAGCTTCAAATTCATTGCCATCTTGAGTAATTACTTTTTGTTTGTTTTGAGCAAAGGTGTAATTCTGTTTAATCTTATAACCACCTTCATTTACGTCTCTAACAAACATCCAAGGGAAGGCTCCATCCTTATCGATAAATGTTTCATAACGGTCTCTAACTTTAAAAAACCAATCAAAAGCGCCTTTCGATTTTCCTGTTCCAACCACATGGTAAACTTCTCGTCCAGCAATTTTTTTATCTAATTTATTTACTTCTAATCTAGCTGTTCCAGCATTAATTACTCCATAATGTAATCTATACTCTAAAACTTCTCCTGGCTTATAAGCTTCACTTTCAATTTTTCTAAACTCTGTTTTTTCAGTTGTTTGCCCAATCGCAATTTGTTGTTGAGCGCTAAATGCAGAAAACAACCCTGCAATAGCAATCGCTGATATTATGTGTTTTGTTTTCATAGTTTTTAATTTAATAGGTTACTTGGTAGTTGGCAAAGTCTATGCCAAAGCAGTATAATATTACGAATAAAATCGTTTTTTGTTGTAAAGAAGTCTATTTACAGAAAACAAAAAGCCCAAGAATATCTATTCTTGGGCTTTGATTATACATTGAATTCTTATTTATAAATCGATGTTTGCATACTTCGCATTTCTTTCAATAAACTCTCTACGAGGTGGCACTTCATCACCCATTAACATAGAGAATGTATGATCTGCTGCCGCTGCATTTTCGATAGTAATTTGTCTTAATGTTCTAAACTCAGGATTCATTGTAGTTGACCAAAGTTGTTCAGCATTCATTTCTCCTAAACCTTTGTATCGTTGAATACCAACACTTGACTCCGATCCTTTTCCTTTCAATTCTTGAACTGTTCTATCTCTATCATCATCATTCCAACAATAACGTTGCTCTTTTCCTTTTTTAACTAAATATAATGGAGGTGTAGCAATGTAGATATATCCCTTTTCAATTAGCTCTTGCATGTGACGGAAAAAGAATGTTAAAATTAACGTCTCAATATGCGAACCATCAACATCGGCATCACACATAATAATAACCTTATGATATCTTAATTTTTCTGTGTTTAATGCTCTTTCGTCTTCTTCTGTACCAACTCTTACTCCTAATGCCGTATAGATATTTTTAATCTCTTCGTTTTCAAATATTTTATGAGACATCGCTTTCTCAACATTCAAAATCTTTCCTCTTAAAGGCATAATTGCTTGAAAGTGTCTATCTCTACCTTGTTTTGCTGTACCTCCTGCAGAATCTCCCTCTACTAAGTATATTTCACTTTCAGCAGGATCTTTAGATGCGCAATCAGCTAATTTACCAGGCAAACCACTACCTGTTAAAACATTTTTACGTTGAACCATCTCACGAGCCTTACGAGCTGCATGACGAGCAGTTGCCGCTAAAATTACTTTTTGAACAATAGCTCTTGCATCTGCAGGATGTTCTTCTAAGTAGTTTTCTAACATTTCACTTACTGCTTGGCTCACTGGAGCAGTAACTTCTCTGTTTCCTAATTTTGTTTTGGTTTGACCTTCAAACTGAGGTTCTTGAACTTTTACAGAAACAATTGCTGTTAATCCTTCTCTAAAGTCGTCTCCAGAAATTTCAAACTTTAACTTATCAAGCATTCCTGAAGCATCAGCATACTTTTTAAGTGTATTTGTTAATCCTCTTCTAAATCCAGAAAGGTGAGTACCTCCTTCGTGAGTATTAATGTTATTTACGTAAGCGTGAATGTTTTCAGCATATGATGTATTATAAATCATAGCTACTTCAACAGGAATTCCACCTTTTTCTCCTTCAATACTAATTACATCTGCAATAAGTGGCTCACGAGAAGAATCTATATATTTTACAAATTCCGATAACCCTTCGTCTGAATGAAAAACTTCTGCTTTAAACTCACCATTCTCTTCTACTTCTCTTTTATCGGTAAGGGTAATTGTAATTCCTTTATTTAAGAACGACAATTCTCTCATACGATTTGCTAAAGTCTCATAATTATAAATGGTTGAATCAAATATAGATTTATCTGGTAAAAAAGTAACTTGAGTTCCTCTATGGTCTGTTGTTCCTGTTTCTTTTACAGGATAAAGAGCCTTCCCTTTTGAATATTCTTGTTCGTAGGTTTTCCCTTCTCTATATACTATAGCGTGTAGGTGCTCAGAAAGTGCATTCACACAAGAAACACCAACACCGTGTAATCCTCCAGATACTTTATACGAATCTTTATCAAATTTACCTCCGGCACCAATTTTAGTCATTACTACTTCTAAAGCAGAAACACCTTCTTTTTTGTGCATATCAACAGGGATACCTCTACCGTTATCTTTTACAGTAATTGAATTATCTTCATTGATGTTAATTGTAATCGTATCACAATGCCCAGCTAAAGCTTCATCAATTGAGTTGTCAATTACCTCGTACACTAAATGATGTAAACCTCTAATACCAACATCTCCAATATACATTGATGGACGCATTCTAACGTGCTCCATTCCTTCTAATGCCTGAATACTATCGGCTGAATAGCCTTTTTTTTCTTCGCTCATATTTTATCTAAAATTTCTCGTTTTTTGAAGTGTAACAAATATAACAAAACGAAGCCGTTTATAAGCGGTAAATACTTATTGGTTGATAGTATTTATCAACATAAAAATTAACAAACGAGAAGGGTGTTTTTTTCTGCTGCTTTGATTGCTTTTATCCTTCACAAGGTGTTCGAACATCTATAAAAGTTAATGCCCATATATCATCAACTATTGAAAAATAATAAACATAACTTTCTGTATCGATTACAGTATATTTTATTGTTTCAGCAACAGCTATAAATGCCTGTTTTTCCTTCTCATTTAAATCACAATAGTTCCATATTTGACCATCTAATAGTGAATTGATTTCTTGAGCAAAACATCCCTGTTTGTTGTAAATAAAATCCTCACAAACTACTTTTGGCAACTCTCCAACTATTGCTTTATTGGAAATCTTTTTGGTTAAAATAGCAGCATTAAGTTCATAGCTTTTTTCAATTTGGGGCATTGCTCCATTGCTACTGATGATATAAACGCCATAGTTTTCATTTATTAATGATGAATAATCCGCTGTTTTTTGCATTTCAGAAACACTAGAAAAAATCATTAAAAAAGAATCTTGAGGGGTTAAAACTTCTGTTTTTGATGCTCTTAAATTTACGTTATCTGTTAACTCTAATGTATCTTCTTTAATTAACTCTATTGTTTCGTTACTTTCTCTTTCTGGAGTATTACATCCAACAAAAATAAACAAGGCGATTATAAGCGTATTTAATGTTTTCATTTTACAAGTTCTTTAATTGGTAATCCTGTACATGCGCTTGGCGCCTGAATATTTAACATTACTGCTAAAGTAGCAGCGATATCTGGTATTACAATTTTACTTTTCGTTTCACCTTTTGCAATACCAGCACCATACCAAAGCAATGGTACATGTGTATCGTATTGATAAGGAGAGCCATGTGTTGTGCCTGTTGAGTACCCAGACATTATCCAGCCCGATTCAAGTGTAAACAAAATATCTCCCGAACGATTTTGATTAAATCCTCTTTGAATTATTGAGGCTATACCTTCATCAAATTTTGTGCTTTCTAAACTATTTCTTGTTAATGTTAATGCAACGCCTTCGTAGTCCAATAGCCAAGTAGCAATAGCATTTTCAATTTTTTTCTGATTTAGTTTATTAGCATCAATACGGTTGTAATCTAAAAATACATGGCTATTAGAAATATTTCGAATTAAACTATCTACGCCAAATTGAGTTTTACATTTTTTACTCAAATCTTTTGCAGCAGATTTCATATCAAAATAACCTGCAGGAATATGATTGTCAATTAAATACTGGGGAACATTAACTGCTCCATGATCAGCTGTTAAAAAGATTAAAACTTCATCATTTTTAAATTGCGCTTCTAATAATGTTAAAATCTCAGCTAATTCTCTATCTAATCTTAAGTAAGTATCTTCCACCTCAATAGACATTGGTCCAAATTGGTGCCCCACATAATCAGGTGAAGAGAAACTAATCGCTAAAAAGTCGGTAATATCATCTTTCCCTAGCTGCTCTCCTTTAATTGCTGCAATTGCCATTTCTTTTAAAATGGTATTTCCAAAAGGAGTAGCTTTAATTAAACTATAGTTTGAATTACTATCTCTTAAAGCTGGTAAATTATGAGGAAAAATAGGTTTTTCTTCACCTGTAAATGTTCCTTCATAATGATTATCATCAGGAATGCTTTCAGTATAATCTTTTATTGGTAATAGTGTATTCCAAGGTTTGTTTAAATAGGTATTTGCTGAATTTTTAGAGTTAACATCTTGCACCCATTTTGGCAAGTCATTCATGTAGTATGTGCTGCTTATCCATTTTCCTTCATTTCCGCCATCGTACCAATAAGCTGCATCTGCTTTGTGCCCTGCAGGTAATATTGCTCCTCTATCCTTTAATGAAACGCCGATTACTTTACCTTTAAAATTAGTTGCTAATTTTAGCTCATCTGTAATTGTTGTAGTAATCATATTTTTAGGAGACATTAGTCCATTTTTAGAACCACTCCCCAAAGTAGCTACTGTTGTATCTTCAGTACAATAAAAATATTTTCCCGACTCTTTATTAAACCAAGTATTTGCTATAATTCCATGGTTTTCTGGTGTTGTTCCTGAATAAATAGATGCATGCCCTGGAGCCGTATAGGTTGGCATATAATTGTAATGGGTATTCTGACAATTAAAACCATTATTAATTAATTTTTTAAACCCATCCTCACCAAATTTATTCCAATAGCGATCTAAATAATCGTAACGCATTTGATCAACCACAATACCAACAACAAGTTTTGGCTTGTTGTTTTGAGCGTTTGAAACTGTAGTTGCCATTAATAAAATGGCTAAAATAAAATTCTTCATTAACCTTGATTTTTTAATAATATATAAATCAATCCAACACCAACTATAACGCTTAGTAAAATGTTTAATATAGCAACGAAATAATTGCCTGATTTTAATAATTCAAATGTTTCGAAACTAAAGGTTGAGAAGGTACTAAAACCTCCACAAAACCCTGTAATTAAAAATAACTTTAGTGTGGTGCTTGCATCAATTTTGTTGGCAAAAAGTAATACTGAAATTGCTAAAATTATGCAACTTAATGTATTTGAAATAAAGGTTCCTAATGGAAAATTTCCATCAAAAAAAGAGGTGCTAAACTTAGATATAACATAACGACATAAACTTCCTAAACCACCACCAATAAATATTGCTATATAATTTATCATAACCCTATTTTATTGTCTATTTTTTTATTGATAAAACTAAGCATCATAAAAACAAATTTGCCAATAATTGCACCCAATATTGCACCGCAAATTACATCCCCAGGATAATGAACTCCTAAATAAATTCTGCTGTAAGATACAACTGCCGCCCAAATTACAAGTGTTGGTAACAACCAGGAAATTTTTTGTTTTACCAGCAAGCCTACAAAAACTGCTAAAGCAAAAGTATTTGTAGCGTGAGAAGATACAAATCCATATTGACCTCCACAATGATCACTAACAATATGAACCAAATTAGCTATTTCAGGATTATGACAAGGCCGTAATCGCATAAATACCTCTTTAAAAAAATACACAGAAATTTTATCGCTTAAAAAAATTAACGTTACAATAAATGGAACGATATAAAGCAACCCTTTTTTAAATTTTACAAAAAGTAAAATAAGAAGCGCTAAATAAAGAGGTATCCATATATAACGATCAGAAATCCATTCAAATACAACATCAAAAAAATTGTTGTGAATACTGTTTAAAAACAGAAAAAGCTCAGTGTCAATATTGTTTAAAAATGAAAGAATCTATGTGTTGTTTTGGTTTATTGACAAAAATAGCCAAATCAAACCTTTTAACTTAATTTATATTTTTTGTTTTAGAAATTAAAGCCTATTGTTTTTAATGAAAGTATCTTTGACTTTAGCATTATGAAGTTAAACAACAAATTTTCAAAAAAAGAACACCTTAAAAGTCACAACGACATTCAGTTTTTGTTTGCTAAAGGTCGTTCTGTAAATGAGCCTTCTATAAGAGTTGTTTATACTAAAAAAGAGGAGAAGACAGGAATATATCTAAACGCAGGTTTTGCTGTGCCTAAAAAAAACATCCGACTAGCAGTTAACAGAAATTTAATACGACGAAGAATAAAAGAAGCTTACCGCTTAAATAATCATGAATTAAAAGAAAGCCTTAAAGAAAATGGGCAAGAATTAAATGTAATGTTTATTTATACCGCTAAAGAAATTTTTACGTACAAAGAGGTTGAAGAAAAAATAAAAGTAATTTTAAAACGTTTAAAAGCTTTGAATGAGAAGGATATTAAGTAAAATATTTATCCTTTTAATTCGATTTTATCAATTAAGCATTTCGCCCATTTTAGGACAAAATTGCAGATATTCACCAACTTGCTCGCAATATAGCATTGAAGCAATTAATAAATATGGTGCTTTAAAAGGTGGTTGGATAGCTTTAAAGAGGATTTTTTCTTGTCACCCTTGGGGTGGAAATGGATACGATCCTGTACCTTAACATTAAAATAAAAAAGATGAAAAATAGAATTTCAAAAATAGTGTTGATTGTTAGTATAGCAATCTCATCAGTAGTTTCAGTTGGTTTTGTTGATAGTTATTTTGAAGTATCTAAAAACCTTGACATTTTCGCAACTCTTTTTAGAGAGTTAAACATTTATTATGTTGATGATTCTGACCCAGGTAAATTAATGAAAACAGGGATAGATGCGATGTTAAAATCGTTAGATCCTTACACCAATTACATCCCAGAATCGAATATTGAAGATTATAAAATGATGACCACTGGTCAATACGGCGGTATTGGTGCGTTAATTCAAAAACAAGGTGATTATGTAATTATTTCTGAACCCTACGAAGGCTTTGGTGCTTTTAAAGCAGGTTTAATTGCTGGTGACAAAATTTTGGAAGTTGATGGAAAATCAGTAAAAGGAAAATCAACAACAGATATTAGAGAGTTTTTATTGGGACAACCAGGCTCTACGATTGAATTGAAAATTGAGCGACCAGGTACTCCTGAGCCTTTATTAAAAAAAGTAACTCGTGAAGAAGTGAAAATTAAAGATGTACCTTATTTTGGAATGGTGGCTGATTCTGTTGGATATATTAAACTAACTGGCTTTACAGAAACTGCAAGTGCTGAAGTAAAAGAAGCTTTTAATAAATTGAAAGAAGAAAATATGCAATCGCTTGTTTTAGATTTAAGGGGGAACGGTGGAGGATTGCTTAAAGAAGCGGTAAGTATTGTTAACTTTTTTGTGCCAAAAGGTGCTGATATTGTTAACACTAAAGGAAAAATAAAAGACTGGGACAAATCTTATGTTGCTACTTTAAATCCTTTAGACATGGACATTCCTGTTGTTGTTTTAATAGATGGTGGTTCGGCTTCAGCTTCTGAAATTGTTTCAGGATCTTTACAAGACAATGATAGAGCTATTGTAATGGGAACTCAATCTTTTGGAAAAGGATTGGTTCAATCAGTTAGACCATTAAGCTATAATTCAAAACTAAAAGTAACCGTTGCTAAATATTATACGCCAAGCGGAAGATGTATTCAAAAATTAGACTATTCACACAGAGATGATGAAGGAAAAGTAAATGAAATTGCTGATTCTTTGATTACCGAGTTTAAAACCGTTCACAATAAGCGTCCAGTTTTTGATGGTAAAGGTATTTCTCCTGATATTGAAGTTGATCGTGAACCTATTAGTGATATTTCAGTGAGTTTATTAACTAAAAGCTTGTTTTTTAATTTCGCTACAGAATATCGTTTAAAACATGAAACTATTGCTCCTGCAAAAGAGTTTGAATTATCTGCAGAAGATTATAAATCATTTGTTGAGTTTCTTTCGGATAAAGATTATGCCTACACAACTGAAAGTGAAGATTTATTAGCTTCTCTTGAAAAAACAACCAAAGAAGAAAAGTATTTTGAAGATGTTAAAATTGAATATGAGCAATTAAAAGAAAAATTAAGCTTACATAAAGGTGATGATTTAAATACGTTTAAGGAAGAGATTTCAAAGATTTTAGAGACTGAAATTGTTGGTCGATACTACTATCAAAAAGGGCAAATTGAAATTTCTTTAAAAAAGGATGCAACCCTTAATGAGGCTATTAAAACATTAGGTGATAAAGACTTGTACAATTCGATTTTAGCCGGGACAAACAAGTAGAAAGTTAAAATGCTTAGCAGTTTTAAAAACCCTTATTTTAATTCTCATAACCTTTATCTTTTTGGTGCAATATCAATTTGTGTAGGATTGTCGCTTTCAAAACCTTTGTTGGGCCTTGGTCAGTTATTAATCTCTGTTGCTTGGATTGTTGATGGAAATCTTAAAAACAAAATCAAAGCGTTTTTTACAAACCCATTAGCTATAGCTTTAATTGCTTTTTTTGGACTAACATTAATTGGATTAATTAATACATCTGATTTCGGTTATGCTTTTAAAGATATTAAAAGAAAACTCCCACTTTTTGTTATCCCTTTTGTGCTATTCTCAAAAAAATTTACAGCAAAAGAGCTAAAATTATTTTTTATAATCTATATAGGAGGGGTTCTTTCCTCTTCTTTTTGGAGTGTTTTTGTAAAGCTTGGAGGGCTTGGAATTACTATTCATGATTATCGAGATTTATCGAGATTTAATTCTCACATCCGCTTTGGATTAGAAATATGTTTAGCCATTTTTGGTGCTGGTTATTACTTTTTTAAAACTCCAAATGCTAAAGAAAAAATTGTTTGGCTTTTAACTATAGTTTGGCTCTCAATTTTTATGGTATTTATCTCCTTATTTACTGGTATTGCTATTTTATTTGTTGTAACTGTTTTAATGATTTTGTTCTTTAGTTTTAAATTAAAACTTAAGCCTCTAAAAATTGCTTTATTCCTCAGCCCTATATTAATTCTAGCTTTTGGAGGTTATAAATTAGAAAAATCATACTCTAGCTTTTATGAAAATAATAAACCTTTAAAAGAGCTAGAAAAAACTGCAAATGGACGATTTTATTTTCATGATTCTACAGCAACAAACAAAGAGAATGGTTATTATACATTTCGAAACAACTGCTTTGGTGAAATGTTCTGGGAATGGGAGAAAAAAAGCACCTTGCCTTTTCATGGAAATGATTTAAAAGGACAGAAATTAAAAATTACCCTTACCCGTTTTCTAACCTCTAAAGGAGTTTATAAAGACAGCCTCTCTGTTTATAATTTAACACCAAAAGAAATAAATGCCATAGAAAATGGCGTAGCAAATTACAAGTTGGTAAATATGTCAAGCATCGATAAACGTTTGTTTGATATTATATGGGAATTTGATAACTATAAAAATGGTGGAGATATTAATGGTCACTCTATACTAATGCGATTAGAATATTGGAAAACTGGTTTGGAAATCTTTATTGACAATCAAATTTTAGGAGTTGGATCTGGTGACATACAAGCTGCTTTTGACAAACAGTATGAACTAAACAATTCTACTTTAAAGCCTCAATTTAGACTTAGAGCACATAACCAATACATAACAATTGCAGCAACTTTTGGGGTTGTTGGAATAGTTCTTTTTTGCTGGTTTTTGTTTTACCCTATGGTTAAAACAAAATCTTACCAAAACTATTTATATGTGGCTTTCTTCTTAATTATTTTGGTTTCGATGCTAACTGAAGACACATTAGATACTCAAATTGGAATTACGTTTTTCGCTTTTTTTAATACCTTATTTGTCCTAAATCATAAAATATTAGATTAGAATTGAAATTATATTTCATTCACATAAGCCAAACATAAATCGATAGAAACTTCCTATTTACTTAGTAATATTTTTTTAGTGAAAATTTTGTCATTTGTTTTGATTGAAACAAAATAAACACCATTTGGATTATCTGTTAAGTCTAACGAAACTAAAAATTGATCAGCAGCTATGGTTTCATTCAAAACTACTTCACCTAAAAGATTATAAACCTCCAAAAATTCACCATTTTCAAACTCAATATTAATTAATCCTGTTGTTGGATTTGGATAAACATTAATATCATTATTTACGTTATCATTTTCTTGTACACCAACTATTTGAGTACACAAATCAGGCATAATTAAAAAGTTAACGTTTTTGCCCCATGAATCTTGAGCATACATTTGGTGCCAAGTTCCATCACTCCATTTTTCCCATGAAGTTTGATTATTTGAAGGATCATCAGTATTTGTATAAATTGCTACTGAATCTTGATTAACTCCATAACTCAGCTCAATACCCACATAATATTTATTACCATTTAGAGGATACCATGATGGAGGATTAGAAAATGAAATATATGTCGGATCGACAACTTCTGGGTTTCCAGTTGTTATTTGACTAATTGGAAAATCCTCACTAGTAATAAGGGTTGTAGGCTCTGAATTAAAAGATCCATTATCATTCCAAACAGAAACTCTAACTGTACTAGAACCTGTGGCATCATAAGCTTTAGCAAAATAAATTTCAACACCAAATAGAGTAAGAACTTCATATTCCACACCCGAAACCCAACCTTCAAATTGCTCACATTTTGCATCATCTCCAAAACTATTATGTCCAGAGATCCAACCCCAAGGAGGTGTTCCAAAATCATCCTCATATAAAATAGGTGTGTCGGTATCAGAAAAATTTTGATCTGAAACAACTTTATTAGCTTGACATGAACCACATACAGATGATGAACTAAGTTCAGCTCTTCTTGGAGAATTTTGCATAACAGCCATCATTCTTGCTTTTTGATCGTTAGTAAACATAGTTAAACAAGCGTCATTTCCATAATCCATATAATTCACAAACATTTCTCCATCACTATCAGTCCCACATGAATTAAAAGCATTATGAGGATAGGTTTTACACCCATAATTTGGTTCACAAGCATCAGGGGTATCATCCACAAAATCATTACCATCACATTCACCACTATCACACGTCCCATTTTGTATTGATTGAGGAGAATCATCACCCCAAATATGTTTTAAACCCAAAAAATGCCCCACTTCATGAGTTGCAGTTCTTCCTAAAGGATATTGAGGGTTTAAAGTACCTGTATTCCCAAAAGCATTATAAGTTATTACAACTCCATCTGTATTCGCAGTGGTAGTTCCTCCAGTTAATCCAGATAATCCAGATGATTGTGGAAATTGAGCATACCCCAATGATCCGCCTGACAATTCCATTACCCATACATTCATATATTTTGATGGATCCCATTGAGTAACAGGCTTAATTGAAGATTCAATTGTAGGCTTGTCATAACCTCCCGATGTATTTCCCACTCCAGACAATGTAGAAGCATCTATTCTTACAATTCCTTCTTCATCTAAATCAATCCCATTTGGATCTTCTGAAGCTAAACAAAAATTAATCTCACAATCAGCTGCTACAGCTTGAAAAACTGAAGGGGTTGTTGAAAAGTCCGCATTTAACTTTCTAAAATCTTCATTCAAAACTTTAATCTGAGAAACCGCTTGTGCATTAGATATATTTCTACCAGAACCAACACTCTCATTAGAATTATGAATAATGTGAATAATTACTGGAATGTTATAAACCATTTTTTTTGCATTACCAGACTGAACACTATTTTTATATTCTTGAACTTTTGGAGCTAACCATTCTTCAAAGTCTTCAAGAGTTCCTATTTGAGGATTATTTGCTCTCAAGGTTGCATCAACTTCCATAGTTGAACATCTATCAATTTTTGATTGAGATAAAACAGAGAGAGAAAGCAATAGTAATAAAGTATTAAGTAAAAATTTATTCATTAGTGAAATTTTTTGGTTTATTCAAAAATAAAAAAAATAATCTTATATCCTCACTCCAATCACACAAACATCATCTACTTGATCATGATCCCCTTTCCAATTTTCAAAAGCATTATCAATTATTATTTTTTGTTCTTCCATTGATTTATCTTGAATGCTTAATAACAACTCTCTAAATGCTTTAGCTTTAAATTTCTTCCCCTTTTTTCCTCCAAATTGATCAGCATATCCATCAGAGAATGTATAAATTACATCTCCTTTTTGTAATTCTATAGTATGGGTGGGATAAGGTTCTAAATTATCGTAACAGCCGATTGGTTGTTTACTTGCCTTTGTTTCTAATAATTCACCATTTCTAATTAACCAAAGAGGATTGTTTGCCCCAGCATATTTTAGCGTTGTCCCATCTATGGTACATAATGCAATATCCATCCCATCTTTTACTACTTCCTCACTCTTTTCAAATTCTTCAATAACTAATTCCCTTGTTTTAGTTAAAATTTCCCCTGGAATTGCAAGTCCAAATTCACGAACACTCCTGTTTAAACTATTATTACAAACTACAGAAACCATTGCTCCGGGAACTCCATGACCAGTACAATCAGCTGCTGCATACATTATCATATTATCTTTTTGCTCGAACCAATAAAAATCACCTGCAACTATATCTTTTGGCTTGTAAAGAATAAAGCTTTCTTGCAAATATTCTTTAACCAATTTTTCGGGAGGTAAAATTGCTGATTGTATTCGCTTAGCATATTCAATACTATCTGTTATTTCTTTACTCTTTTCTTCAACTATTTCTTTTTGTTTTTGTATTTCAATATTTTTTTCAAATAAGCTTTTTATATAACGATTATTCTTTTTAAACAATCCATTAATTATAATTATAAAAAACACAATAGTAAAAACAGAAATCCATAAAACTATCTTAGTTGAATTTATTGTTGGTGAAAAATCAGATTCTGGTGAGGCTAAAATAATTTTAAACCCATGTCCACAAAAATTAAAGTCACTTTTTTTGACCCACCAAAACTTATTTTCAAAGTCAACATTAAAAATTTGATCTCCTTCAGACAAATCAATTTCTTTACTTATCATATTTAATAGGGGATGATTAACTTCTGAAAAGGACTTTAATAGGTTGTTACTACTATCATGAGCAAAATGAAGTTTAGGCAGTCCTATTATTTTGTTTTCTTCATTTACGACCAAAGAGAATCCATTTTCACTTAGATCTAATGATTTTGTGACTTTAGAAATGTCCGACAACAAAATGTCAAAAGCTAAAACCATAGTATCAGTAGAAGATATAAAGGTTTTAGATATTGTTCCGCCCATTTTTTTTGATCTAAAAAAAAGGTATGGCTTTGTTAAGTTTAATTTGTTTGGGTTTTGGTAAGCATTAATAAACCAGGGTCTAATTTTTGCATCATATTTTTCTTTAGTTGCAGAAGAATCTAGAAAACTGATTTCTCCATCTTTATATTTTATGTCTATTTCAGTCGATTCTTGATCAAAACTAACTCTACTTATATAGTTAACACTGTCTATTTTTAACAGCATTAGTTCATCACCATTTGCATTAGCAAGCAATAAAGATGAAACTATATTGGAATGTTTTAAGAGCGGAATAAAAGTATTGTAAAAAAAGTCGTTTTTATTTAAATCAATTTTTGAAGCACTCAAATTTTCTTCATAGATAATAAATTCATTGGTTACATTTTCTAAAAGATCTTCACACTCAGATTTTACTTGTTCCGATTCTTGTTCTAGAGTGCTAACTACTAATTCGTCAATTGTAGCATTTAAATCAATTATTAAATAAATTAATAATGAAATACTAAGCACTGATAAAGAAATCACTAAATATTTTATTGCACCTTTCATTCTAGTTTATTTTAACTCCAATTACACAAACATCATCCACTTGTTCTTCTTTCCCTTTCCAAGCGGCAAACTTATTGTTTAGTATTTCTTTTTGTTCTTCCATTGGTAAGTAAGCTATTGAGATTAGTAAACTTTTAAAAGGTTTTACTTTAAATTTCTTTCCTTTTTCTCCGCCAAACTGATCTTGAAAACCATCAGTTAACGTGTAAATAACATCTCCTTTTTGAGTTTCAAATTCTCCACCAACAAATGGAGCGGTATCGTTATCGTGCTTACCTATTGGCATTTTTTCGGGCTTAATTTCTAGCAATTCTCCATTACGCACTATCCAAATAGGATTTTGTGCAGCAGTATAGTTAAACTTATTGTTATCAAAATCGAAAGAGATAATACTGGCATCCATCCCGTCTTTTCCTCCTTCTTCACTTCCATCTTTTTTTAATCTTTCAATAATCGTTTTTCTGGTGTCGTTAAATATTTCTGCGGGATTGGTAATTCCTTTTTCTACTGCTTTTTCTACTGAAGAAATATTTAAAATACTCATAATAGCTCCCGGAACTCCATGGCCAGTACTATCTGCATTGACTATTGCAAATTGGTTATTTGCCAATAATCCTGCCCAGTAAAAATCTCCACTTACCACATCTTTAGGCTTAAAAAACACAAAGTAATCGACCAAATTTTTGTTTAACAACTCCTCTGTTGCTAAAAAGCTTCGCTGGATGCGTTCTGCATAATTAATAGAATCTCGAATTTCCTTATGAGCTTCTTCAACGATATCTCGCTGTTCTTCAATAATTATTTTTTGCTTTTTAGTTATTCTAAGTCTTCTATAAATAATTAGCATTAATATAAAAACCAAACTTGATGCTACTATAATTATTATTAATACTATGTATTGCCTTTTTTGTTTTTCTTTTTCAACCGCAATCCTTTTCTCATTATTTGCATCATCCAATTCTTTTTTCTTTTGATACTCAAACTTAGATTGTTGCTGTATTGTAACTTTTTGTGTTTCATCATTATATAAACTATCCTTCATTAAAGAATACTTTTTATAATAAGCTAATGCTTTCATCCCGTCTCCTTGTTTTTCATAAAGTTGGCTTAGTAAGATTGATGCATCTTTAATGTTTGAAGGAAACCCAATTTCTTCAGCTAATTTTCTGTTTTTCTCTCCATAATCTGTTGCTTTTTTAAAATCTCCTTTCAGAAAATACAATTCTCCGATACTGTGTAATGCTTTAGAAAGATATTTCTTGTTACCTACTTCTTCAAGTAATTCAAGTGCAATTAGGTAATTCTTAAGAGCTAAATCGTAACTACTTTCTTTTTTATAAAGGCCTCCAATATTATTATAGGCAATGGCATATCCCAGTTTATTATTTAGTTCTTCATAAATTTTAAGACTCTTTTGATAGTATAGATGAGCCTTAGAATAGTTTTTAAATTTGTCATAAGCATAACCAATACTATTATAGGCCATTGCGATTCCAAAAGTACTTGAAGAGGCTTTAAAGTTTTTTAATCCTTTTATAAGTGAAATAAATGCTTGAGCTGAATCTTTTTGATCTAGATAAATGTATCCTAAATTATTATAACTATACCCTAAGCCATCAGTATCAGCTAATTCTTCTTTAATTTTAATACTCTTATAATAATATTCTAATGCTTTCTCTAATATCCCTTGGTTTTGATATACTGCAGCAATATTATTAAGTCTTTTTGCAACCTCAGCTTTGTTGTTTAGTGCTTTTTCAATTTTTAAACTCTCAAAATAATACTTTAGACCTTCTTCTGAGTTTCCCTGACGTTCTACAACATAGCCAATATTATTGAGGGCTCCGGCTACACCCTTTAAATCATTATTTTCTTTAAAAATAGACATCGCTTTTTTATAATAAAAAAGTTGTTTTTCAACATCACCTTGTTCTCCATAAACAAACCCTATATTATTTATTGTACCTGCTTTTATGTTTAATAATTTTATTTGGGTTTTCTTACTTAATTCTTTATTCAATAATGAATCAACATATTGATAAAGCCATCTATTATATTTTGGCCATAAATTAAAGTTTGAACTAGATTCAACCATAAAACTTATTGCATTAACCTTTATAGTATCAATATTAGAAGAGTGAAATAAATTGAGGCAGCTATCTATAATTGCTATTTCTTTTTCCGAAAACTCTTCTAAAACCAACGAATCAACAAGATAATATTCTTTATCAGCAAAGTTTTGAGAAAACCCAACCAAAGGCAGTAAAAAAAGTAATATGTAAATTAAATATTTCAAATTCTAACTCCAATTACACAAACATCATCTATTTGTTCTAGGTTACCTCTCCAATTTTCGAATGCATTATCTATTATCGTTCTTTGCTCTTCCATTGGTGTTTCTTGAATAGACAAAAGTAGCTCTCGAAAGGCTTTAGCCTTAAATTTCTTCCCTTTTTCTCCTCCAAATTGGTCAACATATCCATCTGAGAATATGTAAATACTATCTCCTTTTTGTAATTCTATTGTATGTGTTTTGTATGGTTCTGGATTATCAAATTGTCCTATAGGCTGTTTGTTTGCTTTTGTTTCTAATAACTCTCCCTCTCTAACTATCCATAAGGGATTATTTGCTCCTGCATAGTGTAAAGTGTTTCCTTTTAGTGAACATAAGGCTATATCCATTCCATCTTTTACTTCTTCTTCGCTTTTCTCAAACTCTGCAATAACTATCTCTCGTGTTTTGTTTAATATCTCTCCAGGATCAGTTAATCCATATTCTCGCACACTTCTGTTTAAACCATTGTTACAAACAACACTTACCATTGCTCCTGGCACACCATGTCCTGTACAATCTGCTGCTGCAAAAAGTATAGCGGTATCTTTTTTATTGCCAGTCGGCACTAACGACTCCATCCAGTAAAAATCTCCTGCGACAATGTCTTTTGGCTTGTATAATATAAAACTATTTGGAAGGAATTCTTTTACAACTTTATTTGGTGGAAGTATAGCGTTTTGTATTCGTTTGGCGTAATTAATACTGTCTAGTATTTCTTGATTCTTTTCTTCTAATTGATGGTTAGCTAATTCAACTGATTTTTTTTGCTTTTCTATTATTAGTTTTTGTTTTTTAGTGACTTGTAATCTATTAAATACAAAGATTAAAAAGATTGCCACTAAACCTAAACCTGCTGCAGTAGCATAGGTAATAACTTGTTGTTGTTTTTTTGCTTCTTGCTCAATAACAATTTGTTTCTCATGCTCTTTATCATCAATGGCTTTTTGCTTTTCGTACTCATGCCTAAAATTTTCTTTAATAATGGAAGATTGATTTTCTGTTTTTGTTAGACTGTCATTAAGTAAAATATATTCCTCCAGTTTTTCAATTGCTTTTTTGTATTCTTTATTAAAAAAATAAACTTCATACAAAATATCAGCAGCATCCATAAGCTCATAAATTAATCCTATCTCTTTAGCAAGTTTATATGATTGAGCTGCATAATTATATGCGGCAGAGTAATTTTTCAACTTAAGTTCAAGTAATGCCAAGCTGTTTAAAGTCAATGATTGCCTTTCAATAATATCAAGATCTTCAGCAATTTTCAAACTTAGAAGAAATTTTTCTTTAGCAAATTGAGTCTTATTCTGCGATGCATAAATACCTCCTATATTATGCAATGTTACTGATTCTCCCATCCTATCTTCTATTTCAATATCTATAGATAATCCTGTTTTATAATAATCAAGTGCTTTATCATCTTGTCCTAATGAGGAAAAAATATTACCAACATTTGTGTAGTATGAAGACATCCCTTTTTTATCATCTAGCATTTTTTTTATCTTGAAACTTTTGTCATAAAAACTTAAAGCCTCATCATAGTTTTCTAAATCAGCATATAGATTTCCAATATTATTATAAGCATTTGCTTTTCCTAGTGAATCGTTTATTAATTCTGAAATTTTTAATCCAGTAAAATGCTGTTCAACTGCTTCTTCAATTTTTCCTTGGTCAGAATAGTATAGTCCTAAATTATTATGAGAATTTGCGAGGCTTTCTTGAAAAAATATTTTTTGCCCTTTTGATAAATTTGAATTATTAAGATTTTGTTCACAAATACTTTTTATTTTTTGATTCAATTCAATTCCTTGAATAGGATTATTATAATAAACTATATTATCCCAATCGCCATATAGCAATACTTTTACCGAATCATTGTTAGTTGAGTTTAATTCAACCTTAATAGAATCAATTATTATTAAATCTTCTTTTGAAAGATTTTGAGCCACGTTAAATAGTGGTAATAAATAAAATAATATGTAAACTAACTTCCTCATATTCTTACCCCAATTACACAAACATCATCTATTTGTTCTAGGTTACCTCTCCAATTTTCGAATGCATTATCTATTATCGTTCTTTGCTCTTCCATTGGACTGTCTTGACTAGATAAAAGTAGCTCTCGAAAGGCTTTAGCCTTAAACTTCTTCCCTTTTTCTCCACCAAATTGATCTACATATCCATCACTAAAAATATAAATACTATCTCCTTTTTGTAGTTCAAAAGTATGGGTTTTATAAGGCAATAACTCATCAAATTTCCCTATGGGTTGTTTGTCTGCTTTTGTTTCTATTATTTCTCCATCTCTAATTATCCATAGCGGATTATTAGCTCCTGCATATTTTAATGTATTTCCCTCTAAACTACATAAAGCAATGTCCATCCCATCTTTTACTTCTTCTTCGCTTTTCTCAAACTCTGCAATTACTATTTCTCGTGTTTTATTCAATATTTCTCCCGGTTCGGTTAATCCATATTCTCTAATACTCCTATTTAAACCATTATTACACACCACACTTACCATGGCTCCAGGTACACCATGTCCGGTACAATCTGCTGCTGCAAATAGTATTTTATCTTCTTTGTGTTCTAACCAGTAAAAATCTCCTGCAACAATATCTTTGGGTTTGTATAAAATAAAACTTTCTTGTAAATATTCCTTAACGACTTTTAGTGGCGGTAAAATGGCATTTTGGATGCGTTTGGCATAGTTAATACTATCCATTATTTCTTGATTCTTTTCTTCCAATTCTGAATGAGCTAACTCTACTACCTCTTTTTGTGTTTCAACCTCTTGCTTTTGTATTTCAATTATATTCTTTTGCTTACGTGTTACTTGCAAACGGTTAAACACAAACACTAAAAAGATACCTACTAACATTAAACCACCACCAGTAGCATAAGTAATCACTTGTTGTTTTTCTTTAGCTTCTTGCTCTATCGCTATTTGCTTTTCATGTTCTGCATCATCAACGGCTTTTTGTTTTTCGTACTCGTATTGGGCTTGTTGCTTGGCTGCTGATTTTTGGGTTTCTTCGTTATTCAAACTGTCGCGCATCTGAATGTGTAATTTGTACATATCTAAGGCTGATTTATAGTTTAATTCTTTCTCATAAACCTGACACATTAAAATTGCAGCATATAAAATATTCGTTGGGAAACCAATTTCTTTGGATATATTCAAAGAATTTAGACCATTCTCTTTTGCTGCTTTTACATCATTTAATTTTAGATAAATGCCACCAATATTATCATAAGAAGTGGCCATGCCTGGCTTATTATTGATGGCTTTTCTAATTTCTAAACTATTTTGATAATAGGATAATGCCTTAGGGAAATCTCCTTTAAGTTTATAAATCCCCCCTATATTATTAAAGGCTATTGCTGTTCCTGCTTTATCTCCAATTTCTTCTCTTAATTTTAAACTATGATTATAATACTGTAATGCTCCATCTAAATCATTGGCTCGTTCTTTAATCATTCCAATATTGATTAACACCAAAGCCTGTCCATATTTACTATCTATCAATTCATATTTTTTAAGGCTTTTTGTGTAATATTCTAAAGCTAATTCTATTTCATTTTGATTTTTATACAGTAATCCAATGTTATTATAAGATTGAGCCATTCCTGTTGCATCGTTAATCGATTCTCTAATCTTTATACTTTTATGATAATATTTTAAAGCTCCTTCAATATTTCCACGATTATATTCTACAAAGCCTAAATTATTATATGATTGAGCTTCCCCTTCCTTATCACCAATCTTATTTTGAATTTTCAAACTCAATAAATAATTTTTAACAGCTTTATCTATAGCTCCTTCATTTTCATATATATAACCTATGTTATTAATTGCTCTTGCTTTATAATCGGAATAAATCTTTGGATGTTGTTTGTTTTTAAAATTCTGAATAATATGATTATTTATTTGCAATAGACTATCCCAATAACTTACCCTAAATATCGGTGTGTTCTCACCTATTTGATGCAATAAAATTATTTGCATAGAGTCTTCAATATTTGGATTGGTTAGTTCATTTTTTAATGAGTCTAAAAACTGATTATCAGCATAGTTTTGAGCGTTAGAATTTACAATGAAAAGTTCACAAAGGATAAAAGGTACTATGTAAATTAACTTTTTCATATTCTAACTCCAATTACACAAACATCATCTATTTGTTCTAGGTTACCTCTCCAATTTTCAAATGCATTGTCAATTTTCGTTTTTTGTTCTTCCATTGGTGTTTCTTGAATAGATAAAAGTAGCTCTCTAAAGGCTTTCGCCTTAAACTTCTTCCCTTTTTCTCCTCCAAATTGGTCAACATATCCATCAGAGAATATGTAAATACTATCTCCTTTTTGTAGTTCAAAAGTATGGGTTTTATAAG
Source organism: Vicingus serpentipes (assembly GCF_007993035.1). NCBI lineage: Bacteria > Pseudomonadati > Bacteroidota > Flavobacteriia > Flavobacteriales > Vicingaceae > Vicingus > Vicingus serpentipes. The sequence continues at coordinate 313,561 of NZ_VOOS01000004.1, read as the reverse complement.
GCAATAACTCATCAAACTTCCCTATGGGTTGTTTGTCAGCTTTTGTTTCTATTATTTCTCCATCTCTGATTATCCATAGTGGATTATTAGCTCCAGCATATTTTAATATGTTTCCTTCTAAACTACATAAGGCGATATCCATCCCATCTTTTACTTCTTCTTCGCTTTTCTCAAATTCTGCAATAACTATCTCTCGTGTTTTGTTTAATATTTCTCCCGGATCGGTTAATCCATATTCACGTACACTTCTGTTTAACCCATTGTTACAGACCACACTTACCATTGCTCCTGGTACGCCATGTCCGGTACAATCGGCTGCTGCAAATAGTATTATATCTTCTTTGTGTTCTAACCAATAAAAATCTCCTGCAACAATGTCTTTGGGTTTGTATAAAATAAAACTTTCTTGTAAATATTCTTTTACCAGTTTAAGTGGTGGTAAAATTGCATTTTGAATTCGTTTAGCATAAGTAATCGAATCCATTATTTCTTGGTTCTTTTCTTCTAATTCATGGTGAGCTAATTCCACTACTTCTTTTTGCTGTTCCACTTCTTGTTTTTGCCCTTCAATTACTACTTTTTGCTTTTTAGTTACTTGTAAGCGGTTAAACACAAAAACTAAAAAGATAGCTACCAATCCTAAGCCGCCAGCTGTAGCATAGGTAATTATTTGTTGTTTTTCTTTAGCTTCTTGCTCTATGGCTATTTGTTTCTCATGTTCCGCATCATCAACAGCTTTTTGTTTTTCGTACTCGTATTGGGCTTGTTGCTTGGCGGCTGCTTTTTGGGTTTCTTCGTTATTCAAACTATCTCGCATCTGGATGTGTAACTTGTACATTTCTAAAGCCTCCTTGTATGCTCCTTTTTTTGAATGGATTTCTTCTAAGACTTTGCTAATATTTTTTATATTATCAGGAAATCCGACCTCTTGAGAAATAGATAAGCCTTTGTTAGCAAATTTAAATGCCTTATTAACCTCCCCTTTATTTAAATATGACTTTCCCAAGTTCCCTAAAGCCTTTGCAATACTACTTTTATCATTTATCTTTTCAAATAGATGAAGGCTTCTTTCATAATAGTCTATGGCTTCATCCAATTTGTTTTGATTGTCATAAATTACACCTATATTAATTAAAGAACCCGCAATACCTCGGGTATCTCCAATTTCTTCTTTTAACAATAAGCTTTGTTTGTTGTAATCTAAGGCTAAATCATAATTTGATTGTTTGCTATAATTATATGCAATATTATTTAATGATTCAGCCATCCCTCGCTTATCCTTAAGAGTTTTATATTTAAGGTAACTCCTATTGTAATATTCAATAGCTTTTTTATTATCATCTTGGTCATCGTAAATAGCGGCAATGTTGTTTAAAGATATAGCAATTCCTCTGTCATCACCAATTTCTTCCTGAATTTTAAGGCTTTCCGAATAATATTGAAGAGCATTAGAAATATCCCCTTGGTGATTGTATAGATAGCCAATATTGTTTAATGAATATGCTATTAATTCATAGTCACTAATTTCCCGAGAAAGAATTAAACATAACTTATAATTTTCTAATGCTCTTTCAATTTCTCCACTTAAAACATATGTGTAAGCGATGTTTGTAACTGATCTAGCTAAAGATTTTTTATACGATTGAACAATCTGTGGGTGTAAATCACTCTTTTTTAGTCCTGATTCTGCTATTTTTTTTGATTTGTTACATAAGACATTTAAAGTGTCAATATTTGATATATACAAGATTTCACTTAATCCAACATAAGCACCGGCTATAGAGGTATCATGACTATTTGGGTTATTGATAATTGCATTTAAACTATCTATTTGGTGTTGCTCTTCTGGACTAAAATTTTGAGCAACACATTGTCTATCCTTCGATAAACTCAGGATGACAATTAGGAGTATGGGAAACAGTTTTTTCAAATCATTAAAATACTACATTTCATTGATATAAGCCAAACATAAATCAATGGTTGCTTCAATACCTTTAATGTGTGTACGTTCTGTTCCGTGTGAGGCAGCAACCCCCATTCCAATTAACCCAACTCTAAAATCGTTACCAGCACGTAAAGCCGCTGAGCCATCTGAGCCATAAAAAGGATAAACATCTACTTTGTATGGAATGTTATTTTTTTGAGCCAAATCAACTAATCGTTTTCTAAAATTGTAATCGTAAGGTCCTGAACTATCTTTAGCACAAATAGAACAACTTACTTCGTTTCCTTCACAATCATCCCCCAACACACCCATGTCAATTACTAACAATTCTTCAATACTATCAGAATAACCAACTGTTCCACCATGCCCAACTTCTTCATAATTGCTAAAGAAAATTTCTACAGGTGCTTCTTTACCTTGTTCTTTTAATCTTCTAGCCAATTCAAACAACACATAACAACCTGCTTTATTATCTAAAAATCGAGATTTGATAAATCCACTAGCTAATTCCTGATATTTTACATCTACACAAATAATATCGCCAACTCCAATTCCTAATTTTTCTACATCTTCTTTGGTATAAACTTCTTCATCCACTCTAATGTGCATGCTTTTTATGCTTCGTTGCGTTTTTTCTTTTTCGTTATTCGCGTGTACCGATGGGTTATTAATTAAAATAGTTCCGGTATAAGTTTTTCCTTCATGTGTAATAATTTTAACATATTCTCCTTCTGCTCCAGTTAATGAAAGTCCTCCTAACAATGAAAAAGAAAGCGTTCCGTCAGCTTTAATTCCAGAAACAATAGCTCCCAAAGTGTCAACATGCCCAGCAATAGCCACTTTTGGATTTGCTCCCAAAGCACATTTTACAGCTCCTTTATTAGTATATTCTGGAGAATACCCATAACTCGTTAATAAATCAAAAATATATTTACTTGCGTTATCAGTATAACCCGATGGAGAATCGATAGCAATTAGCTCTTGTAGTGTTTTATATTTACTCATTTTTATTTTTTTGAAGTGAAACAAACTTAACGAAAGAAGCCGAACTTTTTAGGCTCGGCTTCAATAAATTATTAGCTTATTCTTAGCTTTCTACGTTTTGTTTAAGCAGTCCTTTTTCCACCAAATACTCCGCAATTTGTACAGCATTCGTGGCAGCACCTTTACGCAAGTTATCGGTTACTATCCACATGTTTATGGTATTTAGTTGCGATTCATCTCTTCTAATTCTTCCCACAAAAACATCATCTTTACCTTCTGCATACAATGGCATTGGATAAGTGTTGGTGTCCGGATTATCTTGCAAAGTAATTCCTTCCGTTTCATGTAAAATTTTACGGACCTCAGCTAAATCAAAGTCGTTTTCAAACTCTATGTTGATAGATTCTGAATGTCCTCCAACAACAGGAACTCTTACCGCAGTTGCAGAAAGTTTAATGCTATCGTCACCCATAATTTTTTTAGGTTCATTCATTAATTTTAACTCCTCTTTTGTGTATCCATTATCTGTAAAAACATCACATTGCGGAATACAGTTTTTATCAATTGGGTAATGGTATGCCATTTCTCCAGCTTTGTTATTTCTTTCGTTTTCTAATTGCTCAACAGCTTTAACTCCTGTTCCGGTAATCGATTGGTAAGTAGAAACCACTACTCTTTTAATTTTATATTTTTTATGCAATGGATTCATTACCAACACCATTTGTATGGTTGAACAGTTGGGATTCGCAATAATTTTATCTTCAGCGGTTAAAACTGAAGCATTAATTTCTGGTACCACCAACTTATTGTTTGGGTTCATTCTCCAAGCTGAAGAATTATCAATTACGGTTGTGCCAACAGCTGCAAATTTTGGAGCCCATTCTAAAGAAGTGTCACCTCCTGCAGAAAATATAGCAATGTTTGGAGCCATATTTACTGCATCTTGCAACGAAACCACCTTATACTTCTTGCCCTTGTACTCAATTTCTTTTCCTACCGACTTCTCTGAAGCAACAGGAATTAATTCATTAATCACAAAGTTTCTTTCTGCTAACACTTTTAGCATTACGTTACCTACCATTCCGGTAGCTCCTACAACGGCAATTTTCATTTTAAAATGGTTTTAAATTTCTAACAAAAGTATATTAAATTTTAACTGCGATTACTTTTGCTCGCCCAAAACAAATCTTTAATTTGTATTTTTAACTACTTTTTTAATATTACAGAGATGATTAACAAGTTGGGAAATATAAAATACGCGCTACTTAATGCTGTTTTTTTAATGTTGAGCTCTTTTGCTTTTGCCCAATTTTCTGATGATTTTTCTGATGGAGATTTTACCAATAGCCCTACTTGGAGTGGTAATGATGCATTATTTACCATCACAACTGGGGAGTTAAACTCTCAAAGTTCTGGTGCAGCAACTTATTATTTAAGCACACCTTCAACATTAAGCTCAAATGCCGAGTGGATATTCGATCTTAACTTAAAATTTGGAACATCTGGAGCAAATTATGTAGATGTATTTTTAATGGCTGATGTTGCCGATTTAACAACTGCTCAAAACGGTTACTTTGTTAGAATTGGTAGTACTCAAGACGATATTAAACTTTATAGTTTAGTGAGTGGAACAGCAAATATTTTAATTGATGGAAATGATGGTGATGTAAACAGTACATCTAACAATCCTTTTCAAATTAAAGTAACTCGTGATTTATCTAATAACTGGGCTTTACTTTACGATGATGGTATTTTAGGCTCATTTACCAATGCTGGTTCTGTGTTTGATAATTCGGTAAACAGCTCCTCCTTTTTTGGAGTTTTAATTGAACAATCTTCGGCAGCAAGCCCAATCAACAATCACTTTTTCGATAATTTTTATTGTGGAACTATTGGAGCAGATTTAACTCCTCCAAGCATAGATTCTGTTGTAGTGGTTGATGCTAATAATTTGAACGTTTATTTTAACGAAGTAGTAGAAATCAACACCGCTCAATCTCTAACTAATTATTCCGCTGATAATGGCTTGGGTAATCCTTCTACTGCAATGCGAGACCTAACTGATTCAAGTATTGTTCATTTAACATTTTCCACTGCTTTTACAAACGGATTAACGAACAACTTAACAACTATTAATTTAGAAGATAATAGTGGAAATGTAATTACATCCTCAGTAAACCCTTTTACTTATGTGGTAATAATTCCTGTAACTTATGGCGATGTCATCATCAACGAAATTTTTGCTGATCCAAGTCCACAAATTGGATTGCCAAACGCTGAATTTGTTGAGCTTTATAACACCTCAGCAAACACCTACAATTTAGGTAATTGGAATTTTATAAATTCAACTACAGCTAAATCACTACCTAATTTTGTATTGATGCCGAACAACTACGTTATTCTTTGTTCTACAACAGATACAGCACTATACTCTCCTTATGGAAATGTTATTGGAATTTCTTCTTTCACTGCTTTAACAAACGGAGGCGATAGTTTAACTTTAACTGATAATAACGGAGTTGTTGTTGATGTTGTGAGCTACGACATTTCTTGGTACAACGACCCAAGCAAAGATGATGGAGGTTACACCTTAGAATTAATTAATCCAACTAACCCTTGTGCCTCTGGAAGTGGCAATTGGTCAGCTTCTGCAAATACAGACGGTGGAACTCCGGGAACTCAAAACTCCGTTTTTGACAGTTCTCCTGATGTTCAAGCACCAACTATTTCAACTGTTAAAGTAATATCTGCTACTCAATTGGAAGTATTTTTTAATGAAACAATGGATAGTCTTTCATTAGCAACAGCTTCTTATGGGTTAACTGGAGGAATAAATACAACAACTGTAACTATTAATACTAATTTACAAAGTGTAATGTTAAACTTAGATGCTCCATTAGATTCATCTTTGGTTTATACTTTAACAATAAACAATGCTACCGATTGTTCAGGCAACTTAATTTCTCTAAATTCTATTGATTTTGGTATTGGAAAAGCGCCCTTGCCATACGAAATTATCATTACAGAATTATTTCCAGACCCTTCACCAACAATTGGACTACCAGAGCAAGAATATTTGGAGCTTTACAACAACACTTCTAAAATTATTGATTTAACCAATTGCTGGATTTCTGATTTAAGCACAGCAAATCAAATACAATCGGGTAAAATTTTACCGGGAGAATACCTTATTCTTTGTGACGATAATAACGAGGGCCAATTTACTCCTTATGGAAAAGTTATAACTGTTGGTAGTTTGCCTTCATTAAATAATACGGATGAAGTTATAACCCTTTGGGATGTGGATAGTAATTTGATTCATACCGTTCATTATTTTGATTCGTGGTACAATGATGATGACAAAAAAGATGGTGGTTGGAGTATAGAAATGATTGATTACAACAATCCGTGTGGAGAAGCAGATAACTGGTCGGCATCTACCAAATGGTTTGGTGGAACTCCAGGAATTCAAAACTCAATTTTTGCAAGCAATCCAGACAATTTATTGCCAGAAGTAGTCAATGCAAATGCTATGAATGATTCTACTGTTTTGGTAACATTTAATGAAGCTATACAATTAGGCTCGGTTACCATTAACAACGGAATTAATATTGCAACGATTACCATTTTAGACAACAAAAACATACTGTTAAACTTGAGCAACAAGTTGCAAAACCAAACCATTTATACTGTTACCGTTAATGGTGCTTTCGATTGTGTCGGCAATACCATTAGTACAAATAATAGTGCTGATTTTGCTTTACCAGAACAAGGAGGAATCAATGATATTGTGATTAATGAAATATTATTTAACCCTCGCGATGGCGGAAGTGATTTTGTTGAACTATACAACAACTCAAACAAATACATTAGTCTTGAAAATTGGAAATTAGCTAACCTCGATAATGACAGTATAGATAATTATAAAATCATTTCGGAACTGCCTTATTTATTAAAACCTCAACAATTTGTGATGCTTTCGGTTGATGTAAACAACATTAAACAAGAGTATTTTAATGCAAAAGAAGACGCGTTTTTACAAATGGCCAGTTTACCAACTTATAGCAATGATGAAGGTTCGGTTTATTTAATCAACAACAATGATGAGGTTATTGACAATGTAAATTACAACGAAGACATGCATTTTGCGTTGCTAAACAGTACCGATGGTGTTTCGTTAGAACGTATCGATTATAACCGCCCAAGTAATGATGAAAGCAATTGGCATTCGGCAGCAGAAGCTGTTGGTTTTGCAACACCTGGCTACGAAAACTCACAATACTTAATTGCAGAAATTGGTGATGAAATTACTTTAAGCCCAGAAACATTTTCGCCAGACAATGATGGTTATGATGATGTGTTAAACATTTCTTACCAATTTGCTGAACCCGGAAACGTTGCCAATGTAATTATTTACGATTCAAAAGGGCGATTAATTAAAAACTTGGTATTGAATGAATATTTAGGCACACAAGGTACTTTTAGTTGGGATGGTATTGATGAAAACAACGAAAAAGCTGCTATCGGAATTTATATTGTTTATGCTGAAATTGTAAACATAAATGGCGATGTAAAAAAATACAAAAAGCCTTGTGTGGTTGCTGGTAGGTTGAATTAAATCATTCACAAAACTCACAATATTGAGCAGTTGGCTGGTGTGCAAACGGTATTTCAGGATTAATTATTTCTGCAAACAATTCTTTTAAAAAGGCTTCAAAATCAATTAAAATTTCAGTATCTATTTCCTTAATCTTATTTAATTCGAAAGGCATAAAACCTTTACTTAATGCCCTAAACGAAATAATACCAGAATGTAGTTGTGTATTGCTTAATTCATTTTGTTGGGCATACAAATAAGCATACATCAATATTTGAAATGCTTTACTTTTCTTTCCAACTTTTAACTCTTCAACCGATTTAATTTTTAAATCCGCCACGTTTACCAACCCTGTTTTATAGTCAATTATTCGTAAAGTATTTCCAAACGTATCTACCCTATCGGCAGTTCCTTTTAGTTTTATGGTATTACCATTTAATTGCAAACTTCCTTCTAACGATTGCTCCAACAACTTAATGTACAGGTCATCTTTGCTCTTTTTAATAAAATTAATCTCATTCTTTAAAAAGGTGTTAATGTAGTTTTGAGCCACACTAAAAGTCAATAAATTTTTACCCGATTTCAGTTCCCTTTCAGTCATGTTCTCTGAGAAAACTTGTAACGCCACTTCAGGTGCTTTTTTAAGTACCAACTTTACGTCTTCAACGGTTAAGTTGGTTTTTTGATCGGCAAAAGGTTGGTATAAAATTTCCAATACCTCGTGTATGTAAGTTCCAAAAGAAGAATGATCTATTGTTTCTTCCACATCATCAGCTTCTCTAACGCCAATTACATATTTGTAATAAAAATCGAGGGGACAATTAATGTAAGTGTTTAACGCTGTTGGCGAAACTCCTCGCTCAAACAACTCCTCGATTTTAGCTAAAATTTTAGGTGATTTTTCAACACTTATTTTTTCTGTTGAATTTTTTAATGTTGGGTAAGTTATTATCTTTTTAGTGATGTTGATGTTTTCAAAATCGCTCAACTCGTTTTCTATTTGTGTTACAAATCGACTTTGCTCTCCAGTGGTAAAACTTCCCGGTTCAGTGTTGTACATAATGTACATATTCTCTGCATTTTGCACTAATCGGTAAAAATGATACGCATAAATGGCATCTTTTTCAACGTGAGTGGGTAAATGATACTCATTTTTAATATCGAAAGGTATAAATGAATTAAACGATTTACCAGATGGCAACATTCCTTCGTTGGTCGATAATAGAATTACATTTTTAAAATCAATGTTTCTGGTTTCTAACATTCCCATTACCTGTAAGCCTTTTAAAGGCTCTCCATAAAGCTCAATAGAAAGTGAACTAAGTAATTGATGGTAAACACTGTAAAAGCTTTTTATTTCTGTTAAAAACGGGTATTTCTGGTTTAATTCTATGAGTTGATTAAACAGCTTTGAAAACAAAAACAAATATTCTAATTCCAATTTGTTATTCGTTTCTTTTTGGGTGTTGATATAATGTGCTTTTCCTTTTTCTACAAACTGCAAACAGTTCGCTAAAAGCTCATTAATTGAATAGGTCGTAGAAAGTTTTATCGGCAACAACTCATTAATAAAATCGAGCTTATCTTTATTGATAAACACCCAATTATTTTTTATAATCTGTTGTTTTATTTTAGTACAGTTTTCCTCACCAAACACTACTTGACTAAAAGGTAATTGCACCAATTTTAAAATATCGTTGTAATGATAAGTTAACTGTTCTTTTTTCCCAAAACGCTCCGCATTTAATACTGTAGTAAAATAGATTTCAAAAAAGTTATTTAATGGTGTATTTTTTAATGGATAACCCATTGTTACGTTAATCGTATCAACACTTTCAGGTAAAGATTGTAATACAGGAATCAATAAGTTTTCGTCAGCTAAAACTACTGCAGTATCTTCAAAGTTGTTGTTTTTTTTAAGCTCAGCAAAAATGTTTGTTAAGTATTTAGCCTGCCCTATATTTTGAGGTATTCCTAAAATATTGATGTTTTTTTGCTCTGTTTTAAATTTGTTACTTACCCAATTAAACGGACTAAAAACTGCCTTTTCTTTAAACTTTCTTAAAAACAAACCACTTTCTTGATACTTATCTTCTAAGTAATATTGGTCAGCATCCCATAAAATTTCAGCTTTTCCTTCTTTTATTAAAGCGGTAATTAATGTCTCTTCTGCTGCTGTTAAAGCATTAAACCCAGCAAATATTATTTTACTCCATTTAATTTTTGAGTTAATAAATTGCAGCGGATTTAATTCTATTTGTTCGGCAACAATTCTAAAAGCTGCTCCTTGATAAGCTTTGTTTGATTCAAGTAAATGCTCTTTATAGGCTTTATATAAACCTCCCATTTGTTTCCAGAACTTTAAATATTGCGATTGAAAATCGGTGATTTCTTCACCTAAATTCCAAACCTCAATTGCTCGTGCTTCGTTTATGTATTCGTATAATTTATCTGCAGGAATTAAATAACGATCTATTTCGTTAAAATCGTGCAACAGCATTTGACCCCACTTGCTAAATTCTTCAAAACTTTCAGGCTCTTTTACCGTTTTTAAATAAACTTCATAGAGTTCAAAAAGTTGAGTTAAATTGTCTATTATTTCTTTATCGGCAAGTTGCTCAATTAAATCTTCAGCGCCAATAATTGGAGGCAACCAAATCGGTTTATCAATTAACTTGCTTAAATGTTGTTTTAAAAATAAACCTGCTCTTTTGTTAGGTAAAACAATACAAACATCACTTATCTCTTTCCCATAAGTTGTAATTAAATGTTGTGCTGTTTGCTCAAGAAAATTCATGGATTTATTTCACCTCTAATTTAAATCCAACTCCATGTATATTATTAATTTGAATTGTAGAATCTTCACTCAAATATTTACGCAGTTTAGAAATAAAAACATCCATACTCCTTCCACTAAAATAATCGTCATTCCCCCAAATGTTTTTTAATATTAAATCACGAGGAGCAATGTCATTAATGTGTTCACATAAAAAAGTTAAAATTCGAGTCTCTTTCTTGGTTAATTTTTTATCTCCTGATTTATGTGCCAAATTTTGGTTTTTTACATCAAACGAATAACTGCCAATTGTGTAGTGTTCTATTTTCTCAACTTTTTCTTCAGTAGTAACTCCACTTCTTTTTAAAATAGCATTTATTCGCAATATAAACTCTTGAAAATCAAAAGGTTTTGTAATGTAATCATCAGCACCAATTGTTAATCCCTTTACTTTATCTTCTTGCATTGTTTTAGCAGTTAAAAAAACAATCGGCATATCTGGGTTCACTTCTCTTATAGTTTCAGCAACTGCAAACCCATCTTTTCGTGGCATATTGACATCTAACACACACATATCAAACTGATTGTTTGCAAATGCTTTTAATGCTTCTTCGCCATCTCCACAAAGGGTTACTTTAAAACCATTCACCATTAAATTATCTTGTATAACAAACCCTAAGTTATTGTCATCTTCAGCTAATAATATGTGTGTTTTTTTATCCATGTCTTATTTTTTAAAAGGAAGTTTTATTACAAAGGTTGAACCTTCTCCTTCTTTACTAATTAACTTAATTTTACCCTTATAAGCCTCTACAATCGCTTTTACATAATTAAGTCCTAAGCCATAACCTTGTATGTCATGCCTATTTCCTGTTGGCTCTCTATAAAATTTTTCAAAAATGTTTTTCTGGCTTTGTTCAGGAATTCCTAATCCATTATCTTTTACACTAATTTCAATATGTTCATCGGTAGAGTTAGTAGCAATTTCAATTTTGGGTTTTTCAGGTGAATACTTAATTGCATTATCAATTAGGTTGTAAAGGATATTAGAAATATGAACCCTATCTCCATAAATAATAAATTTACTAGCTGTTAAATTACTTACTATTTTTCCTTTTTGTTGTTTAGCTAGTAATTCAAAACTTTTAATTGAATCGTTTATTATTTCGTGTAAATCTAGTTTTTCGTTTTCTAATTTTAGCTTATCTTTTTCTAATGTTGCAAGCTGCAGTACTTTATCCACCTGATTTTTCAAACGATTATTTTCGTCCTTAATTATCTTCGCATAATTTTTTAATCGCTCTGGAGATAAATTTGGCTGTAACAAAACATCAGCAGAAAGCGATATGGTAGAAATTGGGGTTTTAAATTCGTGTGTAATGTTATTAATAAAGTCGTTCTTAATTTCTGATAACCGCTTTTGCTTAAGAATTACGTTAATTGTATAAGCAAAGAAAATAATGATGATTAAAATAATAGAAGAAGAAAACATCCAAATTCCCATTCGATTAATAATATAAGTCAACTTAGTTGGAAAATAAACTCCAAAATAATGACCGTCTCTATCCCATTTAATATTATAAGATTTTGATTGGAGTTGATCTTGCTCCGTTTTATCTAATGAAATAAAATCACCAAAAACAATCGAATCGGTAAAACAATCGTAAATAACGTATTCAAAATTTACATTGATATTCCGTTCAATAAATTCATTTTTTAAAAGTGTTTCTAGTAAATATGGATGAACTGTATCGTTAATTGTAGTAATGAAATAATTAGAGGAAATCTGTTTAACAGGGTTAAAAATTTCAGCTTCATCTTTATTAATACTCAACAGTTTGTGAGTAACATTACTTAATGCAAGACTAACTCGCTCGTTAAATTGCTTTTCTTCTAGATTGTAAGCATTTTTTACCCAAAAGAACTGTGTAGCAATAATTCCGATTAACGAAACCGTTGCTAGCAAAATTATAATACGAATAGTCTTTCGATTCATAGGTGCATAAAGTTAACAAATTTGTTAGTTTGACCATTAGAGTTTTCTGTGTTAACATTTTTTTAATTTCTAAAAGCCTTCTGTTTGTTTATGATATATTTTTATTTTTGCCTTAAAACTAAAACTTATAATAAATGAAAGCATACGTATTTCCAGGTCAAGGTTCTCAATTTATTGGGATGGGAAAAGACCTTTACGATAATTCTCCTTTAGCAAAAGAGCTATTTGAAAAAGCAAATGAAATTTTAGGTTTCCGCATAACTGACATTATGTTCAATGGAACTGATGAAGAATTAAAACAAACAAAAGTTACTCAACCTGCAATATTTTTGCATTCGGTTATTTTAGCTAAAACTTTAGGCGACGATTTTAACCCTGAAGCTGTAGCTGGACACTCTTTAGGAGAGTTTTCAGCATTGGTAGCTAATGGTGTTTTAACTTTTGAAGATGGGTTAAGATTGGTTTCTCAACGAGCTTTAGCGATGCAAAAAGCTTGTGAAGTTGTTCCTTCAACCATGGCTGCTATCTTAAATTTAGAAGATGAAGTAGTAGAAAACGTATGTGCTGAAATTGATGGAGTTGTTGTTCCTGCAAACTACAACTGTCCTGGTCAATTAGTTATTTCTGGAACTGTAGAGGCAATTAATATTGCTTGCGAAAAATTAACTGAAGCTGGAGCAAGAAGAGCCTTGGTTTTACCTGTTGGTGGAGCTTTCCATTCTCCCTTAATGGAACCTGCAAGAGAAGAATTAAAAGAAGCTATACTAAATACATCTTTTAGTAATCCAACTTGTCCTATATATCAAAATGTAACAGCTTCAGCAATTACTGATGCTACACAAATACAAGAAAATTTAATTGCTCAGTTAACTGCTCCTGTTAAATGGACACAAACAATGCAAAACATGTTGGCTGATGGAGTAACTTCTGTTACTGAAGTTGGCCCAGGAAAAGTGTTACAAGGGCTATTTAAAAAGGTAGATAGACAACTGGAAACAGTTAGTGCGTAAATATATTATCTTATAAAAAAGCCCAATCAAATTGATTGGGCTTTTTTGTTTAAATCAATAGATTAATTAGCTTCTAAAAGTTCAAACAATTCATCCAATTTAGGAGTTAAAATAATTTCTATTCTTCTGTTCTTTTTTCTTCCGTCAGCAGTGTTTGTCATATCCAACGGTAAATACTCCCCTCTCCCTGCTGCAGTTAATCTTTTAGGGTTAACAGTACTATTATCTGTAATTATTTTCACAACAGAAGTTG
>NZ_VOOS01000003.1:327500-541731 GCF_007993035.1 Vicingus serpentipes | reverse complement strand
TGTGAACTCGAGGCTGCTCCTACTGTGTTCGATGATGTTACTGTAATATCAACACTATCAATTGCAATAGAACCACAGTTACCATCAACAATCAAATAAGCTCTTGGTGTTCCTGCTGCTACATATGTAACAGTTTCAGTTGCAGTTGAAGCACTTGTTGGTGAACCACCATTAAATACCCAATTATACCCAGTAGTATTAACTGATGATGAAGCATCAAAATCAACAGTTTCTCCAGCACAAATTGTAGTTGTGTTAGTTGATATTGTTGCTGTAGGTGCATCTAATGACATATGAGGTGAAATATAAACAGTATAAGGATTCCCAAACAACGCATCATAAGCAAACCATGCGTTACCAGAACCTGGGTCATAAACTGTATATGTTGTATTTGCTCCTGGGTCAAAAATACTATTAGATACAACACCTAATGCATCACCGTTATTAACATCGTAATTATGATAGCTCAATCCAACATAAAAGTCATTTGATCCAACATTTACAGCATTATCGAAAGGTAAATTTAATAACCCTTGACCTCCTGCACCTGCAAGAGTAGCAGCCAAATCTGCTAAAGTAAATTCAACAGAATCAAGAACATTTCCTGGTACACCCGAATTGTCATCCCAAACTTTCAATCTTACCGTTGCTCCATTTCCTCCATCAGCTACTCCAAACAAATAAACATCTGCACTAGTTACATAACTATAAGGAGAATTAGTAAGGTATTTTTCCGCTGTTGGTGTTAAATCATATTCGTTCATACCTGCTGCAAATCCACTTGCTGTAGAATAAATTCTTAATGTATCAGAATCTAAAATGTTTAATAAAGTATCACATGCTGCTGCATTAACAACGTTAATATAATTTGTTTTAGCTTCAGTATCTCCTCCAGCATTATCATCCGTAATTACTAATGTAACATTGTACTGCCCTGCTGCTGCATAAGAGATAGCAGGTGGGGTTTGTCCAACAAATGAATTTGGTGTTCCTCCTGGAAAAGACCAGTTCCATGATGTAATGTTATCTGGACTTTGTGATTGATCTGTAAAAGTAACACTTCCGCCAACATTAACAGTTGTAGGTGTTCCAACAAATTGAGCAGTAGTAACTAAAGTACTACCTAAAGTTGATGTAGGTAGTTCTGATCTTCCTGGTGAATTTGCAAAAACTTGAGTTACTCTTGCCTTTTGACCTTCGGTAAATAAGTTCATACAAGCATCATCAGAGTAATCCATATAGTTTTGTACCATGTCAGTAGAACCACATGAGACATGTGTTTGAGTACATCCATAGTTTGCAGCGTCAGATTCTGGAGTATCAGCAACAAAATCATCAGTTCCACAAGCACCATCACCCCATATGTGACGCAATCCTGCCCAGTGACCAATTTCGTGAGTTGCTGTTCTACCTTTATTAAATGGAGCTGTAGTTACACCTCCTGTACCAGTGTATGTATATCCTAAAACTAAACCATCAGTATTTGCTGAACCTCCATTAGCATTTAACCCTCCTAAACCAGAAGAAGATGGAAATTGTGCATAACCTAGAATCCCACCTTGTATTTGACACACCCATACATTCATCACCTCTGTTCTATCCCAATAAGTTGCCGGCTTAATTGTTGCGTCAATTGTTGCTGTACTGTAACCGTTAGTCGTATTGTTAATTCCAGCAATATCTGCAGTTGAAACTCTATTAATACCTGGTTCAGCTAAAGTTTGCCCAGCTAAAGGGTGATTTGAAGCATAACGCAATGCTGGTACAAAATTAATCTCTAAATCAGCAGCTACTGGTAAAAATGCAGCTGGAGTATTTACTGCATCAGCATTAAGTCTTCTAAAATCTTCATTTAAAATAGTAATTTGAGATGTTGCTTGAGCTTGTGAAATATTTCGTCCTTGGCCAACACTTTCAGTTGAATTATGAATAATGTGCATAATTACAGGAACAGTAATTACAGCTTTATTCGTATTCCCATTAGATAAACTAGCCTTATATGCAGCTACTTTAGGAGCTAACCAAGCCTCAAAATCTTCAATGCTTTCCATCTGAGGATTTTGCATTCTTTGAAGCTGTTCATACTCAGTAGAAAAACAACGAACCAAGCCATCAGGCGTTCTTTGTGCATTGTTAAGTAATTGCTGACTAATTTGCTCAAAATTTAATGGAGCCGTCGTTAAAGTCTGACTTTGTGGCGATTGTATATTCGGATTTTGAATTAGTTTTTGTCCGAACAACATAAACACCATAAAGAAAGAAAGTAACGAAAGTGTAATTTTCTTCATGATTTGTAATTTAGTTTAGTTTTATGTTAAAATTTTCCTTTT
Organism: Vicingus serpentipes; assembly: GCF_007993035.1. Lineage (NCBI taxonomy): Bacteria > Pseudomonadati > Bacteroidota > Flavobacteriia > Flavobacteriales > Vicingaceae > Vicingus > Vicingus serpentipes. The sequence continues at coordinate 539,401 of NZ_VOOS01000003.1, read as the reverse complement.
ATGTGCCATAAATTTAAGAATTCATAACACTAAAAAAAGAATTAAAAATTAACAACTGTTGAAAACCTAACTAAACAAACTAATGGTGATGATACTTTTCTCCTTTTAAAATGGTAAAAGCTCTATAAATTTGCTCAACAAAAAACAATCTAACCATCTGATGAGAAAAAGTCATTTTTGAAAGAGATATTTTTGCATTAGCCCTAGAATAAATTTCTTCTGAAAAGCCAAATGGACCTCCAACAACAAATATTAAATCATTGCCTGCATTCATTCTTTTTTGAATGTAATTTGAAAAATTCATAGAAGTAAACTGCTCTCCATTTTCATCCAACAAAACCAAAAAGTCATTTAAATTAACTTTTTCTAATATTAACTTACCTTCCATTTCTTTTTGCAAAATAATGTTTGCTTTTTTACCTAATTTAATGTCATTAAGTATTATAAATTCAAAATTAACATAATGCTTCAAGCGTTCTAAATACTTTGTAATTCCATCTTTTAAATAAGTTTCGTCTGTTCTTCCAATAACTATTAACTTAATCTTCATTCGGCTAATTTAAAAATTATTATTTTTGAGCATACAAGTTATATGTTTAAGTTTTTTGTATGGCTTAATTGTTGCTAATAACTTCTCAAAAAAATAAAAGTAAAATGAGAAACCTTTTTTTAGGATTATTATTAATTATATCAACACATATTGTTGCTTTACCACTTAATTCTAATATCGTAGACGCATTAAAAGCAGGAGATGCAACTGAACTATCGAAGTTTATTGATTCATCTATAGACTTAAGTATTCCTGAAAATGAAGGAATGTTTAGTAAGACTCAAGGCACAATTATTCTTAAAACTTTCTTTTTTAAAAACAAACCTTCTGACTTTAGGGTTTTAAATAGTGGTGACGCAAAAAACAACACTCACTACGCAATAGGAACACTTGACACAGTAAAAGGTCAATTTAGAGTCTATATTCTTTACAAAGAAATTAATGGTAAGTCAACCATTGTTGAATTAAGAATAGAAACTGACGAGTAACTTTTCATAAAAAAATAATGTATACTGACGAATTAATAGAAATAGCTATTAAAGAAGATATTGGTGATGGAGACCATACCTCTTTAGCTTGTATCCCAAAAAATGCGATTGGTAAAGCACATTTATTAGTTAAAGAAGTTGGAATTATAGCTGGTGTTGAACTTGCTGAAAAAATATTCAAACGCATTGACTCAAATTTAATTTTCAATAAATTAATGAATGATGGATCACAAATAAAAAAAGGAGACATCGTTTTTACAATTGAAGGAAACCGACAATCAATTTTACAAGCTGAACGATTGGCTTTAAATTTTATGCAAAGAATGAGTGGCATTGCTACAACAACTTCTTATTATGTTTCCTTAGTTGATGGATTGAATACAAAAATATTAGATACAAGAAAAACAACTCCAGGACTTAGAGAAATAGAAAAATTAGCTGTAAAGATTGGTGGTGGGCAAAATCATAGAATAGGTTTATATGATATGATTATGATTAAAGACAATCACATTGACTACGCTGGAGGAATTGAAAAGGCAATAAAAACAACAGTTGAATACTTAAAAACCAACAATAAACAACTAAAAATTGAGATAGAAGCGAGAGATTTAGATGAGCTAAATCAAATTTTAAATGTTGGAATGGTAGATCGAATTATGCTCGACAACTTCTCTTACGAAGATTTAAAAACAGCAGTAAAGCTTATAGATAAAAAATATGAAACTGAAGCTTCTGGTGGAATTACAGATAAAACCATTAGAAATTATGCTGAATGTGGTGTTGATTTTATTTCTGTGGGAGCTTTAACTCATCAGATAAAAAGTTTAGACCTTAGCCTTAAAGCTATTTAACTAGTGAATAAACTTATAAAAAAAATAATTGCTACTGATTTAGTTCAAAAACCACTAGCCATTTCTAAAAAGTTAGTTTTGCCTGGTTTTGATAATATTCCGTTATTTGATGTTGTCGTATTTTTAATAAAAGGTTTACAAAAAAACTCTCTCACCACAAGAGCAAGTTCATTAGCATTCAGGTTCTTCTTAGCACTTTTTCCTACAATTATTTTTTTATTATCAATAATTCCTTTTATACCCATTGATAATTTTCATGCGCAATTAATGCTTTTAATTGAACAAGTTTTACCATCTAGTGCATACGAATTAGCAATTTCAACTATTGATGATTTAATTAATCATAAAAACTCTGAATTATTATCTTTTGGTTTTTTGTTTGCAATTTACCTAGCAAGTGATGGAGTTAATTCTATGATAATTGCATTTAACAACTCTTATCATGCGACAAAGGAGGCTAGTTTCATTCGTCAACGATTAATATCATTTTTATTACTTTTTATATTAACTATATTAATGGTTATAGCAATTGCATTAATTGTTTTTAGTAAAGTAATTATAACTTACCTTATATCTTTAGGTTTTTTAAATGATGGCATCTCTGTTATTCTATTAACCATTGGTAAATTTATTGTATTGATAGGTGTCTTCTTTTTAGGTATTTCGTCAATCTACTATTACGGAAATACTGGGAATAGTAAATTTAGGTTTGTGTCTGCAGGTTCAAGTCTTGCAACTCTACTTATCATGCTTTTATCTTGGGGATTTGCCTTTTACATAAACAACTTTGGAACCTATAATAAAGTTTACGGCTCAATTGGAACACTTATTGTTATTATGTTATGGTTATATTTTAATTCATTAGTTTTACTTATTGGATTTGAATTAAATTCAAGTATCGAACACGCTAAACAAACTAAAAACGAAAACATTTAAAACATTTTAATCATGAAAAAATTAATTCTTACAAGCATCTTTGTTTCTCTAATCACTTTAACTTTTGCTCAAAAAGAAATTGCTGGAGTTACAATACCTACTAAAGTAAAATTTGAAGAAACTTCATTAGCATTAAATGGAGCCGGAATTCGAGAGAAATTTTGGATAGATTTATATGTAGGAGGGCTTTACACTTCTCAAAAATATTCTGACGCAACAAGCGTAATGAATGATGATAAAACTATGGCTATTAAACTACATATTATTTCATCTATGATTACAACAAAAAAAATGGTTGATGCAGTTGATGAAGGTTTTAAAAAATCGATGAAAGGAAAACAAGCTGAATTAAAAGATGAAATCGAAAAATTTAAAGCTATTTTCACTCCAGAAATTAAAGAAAATGATATTTACGATTTAGTATATATTCCTAATAAAGGTACTGTAGTCTACAAAAACAGTAAGCCTTCGATTACAATTAAAGGATTGAAATTCAAACAAGCATTGTTTGGTATTTGGTTTTGTAACGAACCAGCTGATGATGATTTAAGAGATCAAATGCTAGGTAAATAATCTTTTAAATTATGCTCAAAAAAATTAAGCAAAATGAAATCTTCATTTTGCTTTTATTTTATACTATTACTGCTATTGTAATTCTATTTTCATTTGACGGGACTGGTGAAAATGGATCTGGAGACAGTGTATTACATTATTTATTTTCAAAATATTCTTTAAATAATCCAGCTTTATTTTTAGATCATTGGGCAAAACCAGTTTTTGTTTTATTATCATTCCCGTTTGCTCAATTTGGATTTATTGGCATCAAACTATTCAATGTAATCATAACATTTTTCACACTCCTTTACACTTATAAAGTAGCTGTTTCTTTAAACTTAAAACATCCAATACTTGCCCCTTTAATTCTATTATTTACACCCTTATTTTTTGTTTTAACCTTTTCAGGATTAACAGAGCCTTTATTCGCACTTTTTACGATTTTATCAACGTACTTATTTACTAAAAAAAAATACTTTTGGGGAATATTAATCTTATCATTCCTTCCATTTGTCAGGTCTGAAGGTTTAATAATAATTGGTGTTTTTGCTTTTTATTTATTATTAAAAAAACAATGGAAATGGACACCATTATTTAGCTTAGGACATATTGTATACTCTATTATTGGATATTTTTATTATCATGATATTTTATGGGTTTTTAATAAAATACCTTATGCTAAATTAAATAGCACATATGGAAGTGGTGAAATAACTCATTTTGTTCATCAACTTTTTTATGTCATTGGAGCGCCTATTTATATACTCCTTGTTCTAGGCTTTTTTTTCCTGATATATTCATTTTTATTTGGACATAATAAGTTGACTTTTAGCATCTCAAACACTTTAATACTTGGAGGTTTTCTTAGTTTTTTTGTAGCTCATTCTTTATTTTGGTATTTAGGAATATTTAACTCTATGGGGCTAAAAAGGGTATTAATTTCTGTTGCTCCATTTATAGCTATAATATGTTTAGTTGGATTTAATAGCAGTATTAATCTTATTAAAGAAAATAAACTAAAAATAATTGTTCAATTTATATTAATACTCGTAACCATACTTTTCCCTTTTTCGGGTAATAAAGCTGCAATAAACTGGAAACATGACTTCTCTTTATCTGATAGTCAACTATTAGCAAACGAATGTATTCTATACATAAACAGCATTAAAGATAAAAAAAGTACTTATGCATTTTCTGATCCATACCTAAGTGAAATTCTTTCCATTAATTATTTTGACAAAACAATAAGAAAACCTTTATCTTTTGAATATTTAAACCAAACTCAAGAAACAGATATAATTATATGGGATAACTGGTTTAGTTTTGTTGAAAATGGAATAACAAAAGAAAAAATAATGGGTTATGATAAATTAACCTTATTAAAAACTTTTAGTATTTATAATAATCGAGAAATTACTTATCTAGTTTTTAAAAAGAAATAATTCTACTTTTTAATAATTTCTCCAGATCCTGATTGGTCTGTAATATTCAATAACGGATTACCAAAGTAATTTACATTACCTATTGAACGCAATTCAATTCGTAACTCATCTAATGGATTTACAAAAACATCTCCTGTTCCATTACTACTTACATGAACTTTTTCTGAAACTATATCTTGACAATATACCCATCCATTTCCATTTGTATAAACATATAAAAATTTAGTAAACCCACTAATATTAAAATCTACTGGTCCAGTATGTTGTTTTAAATATAAATTTTTTGAATTTAATTCTAGATTAATCTTTCCTGTCCCCTCTCTTGAATCTATTGTAAGTTCAGGAAAGTCTAATATTCCATTACTGGTTACATCTCCAAAACCAATGTATTCTATATTTTTAATATTTGGAACACTTAAATAAACAGTAATCAAATTATCATAATCTCTTAAAAAGCTACACTTATTTTCACTCGAAATTTTTAATGTTCCATCCTCAACTTTGGTTATTATTCTCGATAATAAATTTTCTCCTCCTACAGCTACTATAGATATATTGCTATCTTGAATTATTTGTAAGTTTATATTATGATTAAGGAAAATCTTATCAAAATATTCTGAAGTTGTTCTATCTTCTGTTACAATATTTCCAGCTCCTTTTATACATGCAGAATCTTTATCACAACTATTGAGCAAGCATATATAAATTATTGCTATTAAATATTTTACTATTTTGTTTTTGTAGATCATTATTTTAACTTAAATCCAATTCCATATTCAATAAAATCAGCTACAGCGTAATGTGTTTTTAATGATAGATTTAAAAATAATTTATCAGAAACAAAATAACGAGAATTTAACTTACTATAAATATTCCCATTGTCTTTATATGCTGTATAAGCATAACCTCCAACTTGTAACTGTAAAGTTAATTTACCTAAAGTCAATTGATAGGCACCATGAATTCCAAATCTAAAATTACCTATTGTTCCTTTATCTTCATTTTGAACTCTTTTTATTAAAGGTTCTAAAGATGTGTTATAAAAAACATCTGTTCCTCCTCCAAAACCACTTTTATTTGATGTGGTTTTAATCCATTGATAAGCAAATGAATATACTAAATATTTTTTACCGCCAATTGGAGGTATTTCTTTTACTCCTCCCGAAACTGCAACAAAACTATTCCATTTTTTTTCTTTGTTTACTTCATTAAATGGAACAAGCTGTTTCTTTTTTCCAAAATTATACCCTATACCACAATTTACTGACAACAAATTAATTCCCAAGTTTGGTCGTTTTAACGAACCATTGGAAAAGTGAGTTAATGACAAGCCTAAAGAAGTATTAAAACGTTCATTTATTGGCAAGTTCCATAAAGAGTTTACAAAAATTAAAGCGTTAAAGTGAGATCCTATTGTTAAATTTTTATAGTTAGTTTCTCTATCAAAAGGTTTCTCTATGTATCCAACCCCAAAACCAAACTTTAGATTCCATTTTATTTTCCATTGGTTAAGGGGTATTTCTACAAATGGTAATATACCAAAAGCTTTACCTAAACTTTCATCATTACCAGTATTGATAATCATAGTTGAAATACCAATTTTCGGATTGTTAAAATATTGTTCCCATTGTCTTTCACCAACTGTGTTCTTATACAGCGAAAGTTCAAAAATTTGAGTATGACCTTTAATTACTTCATTAACTAAAGGTTTATGAGGAGCAATAAAACCATGATGAAAAGTTCCTTTTATTCCTAGATTATGAAAATCATCTTGGGCAAAACCAATTTTGAAAATAAAGAAAAAGGCAAAAAATAACCGATATTTGAAGCATAGCTTAATCACAAAGCAAAAATATAATAATAAGTTGATATGAAACAGGAAGCAGAAGCATTTGTAAGATTACTCAATATAATGAACGATTTAAGAGCTAAATGCCCATGGGATATGAAACAAACCATGCAAAGCTTAAGACACTTAACCATTGAGGAAACTTATGAGTTAACCGATGCTATTCTTGACAATGATTTAGAAGAAGTAAAAAAAGAATTAGGTGACTTAATGTTACATCTAGTCTTTTATGCAAAAATTGGTTCTGAAACTAATAGCTTTAACATTACTGATGTTTTAAATGGAATTTGCGAAAAATTAATTCATCGTCATCCTCATATTTACGGAGATGTTGAAGTTACCAATGAAGATGAAGTTAAAGCAAATTGGGAAAAACTAAAATTAAAAGAAGGTAAAAAATCAGTTTTAGAAGGTGTTCCTAAGTCTTTACCTGCATTAGTAAAAGCAGTTAGAATACAAGATAAAGCACGTGGTGTTGGCTTTGACTGGGACAATAAAGAGCAAGTATGGGAAAAAGTAAATGAAGAAATAGAAGAGTTTAAAGTTGAAGCTGATAAAAAAAGTGATAAAATGGAAGATGAATTTGGAGATGTTCTCTTTTCATTAATAAATTATGGACGTTTTCTTAATCTTAACCCAGAGGATGCCCTTGAAAAAACTAACAAGAAATTTATAAAGCGATTTCAATACTTAGAAACCGAATCGGCTAAAGATGGCAAAAAAATGGGTGAAATGACTTTAGAGGAAATGGACGTTTATTGGAATAAAGCTAAAGCTTTGTAATTAAAACTTAGCACATGGTGCAAAGAATTTACGATTTCGTTTTTTCTTGCGTTTACTTGCAACTTCGTAAATAATAGAAATTTCGTGCGATCCAGCTGAACTTGATACTAACCTAGAAATCGTAGCATCATAGCTATAACCAATACTTAAATTTGATTCTGGAATTACATAACCTAGAATTATGGCTACAGCATCATTATTTAAAACTCCTTGATAAGATTTTACCAAAGGAATACCTCTATACCAAAGACCGAAAACAAGTGGCTCTTGGGTATAATAAACTCCTAAATCTAACTGATCAAACTTATGTTGAGCTTTGTAATGAAAGGCTAAATTAAAATACTTAGCAGCACTTCTTTTATTTCCATCGTCAATATCAAATTTATAACCTCCATGCATAGAAAGTTTTAAATACAAAGGGCTTTCATTGTTAGTTAGAGATTGATTTGGTTGATTCATATGATTTACTGCAATTCCTCCCCAAAATTTGCTACTATAAATCAATACTCCACTGGTTAAATCTAAATATGATGTATTTTGAAGCAATAAAGACTCTGTGGTTGCAGCACCATCAGTATAAAGTTGATCATTGAAAACCAATTCAGAAAAATTAATACCTGTTCTTATGTAATTAAATTTTAATCCCGCTTGAATATAAACCTGTTTCTTCAAAAGAAATCGATATGAATATAATAACCCTAACTCAGTAGTACTTAAACCAGCTGTACCTGCCTGTTCTCTCGCAAAAACCAATCCTAACCCACTATTCATATCAGCTAAATTATAATCGTATGAAAAAGCAAAATTATTATAATGCCCAGGTATGGCTGTCCATTGATTTCGATAAATTGAAGCAAAACGATGTTGAATTGTTGAACCAGTAAATGCAGGATTTAGATACAACGGAGCAGCATTAAATTGAGTAAATTGCATATCCTGTGCTCCAATTTTAATAACTGAACACAAAAAAACAAAAAGAAATATGCTTATTAATTTTCTCAATTTTTAGGCTCTAAAGTAAATTTAATTGGTGTATTACTTTTGATGTCAAAATCTAAATCATCTGTTTTGGGGTGATAACCATCTGCTTGAATTACATAATTATAAGCTTTACCAGGCTTAACTAACATTATAAATTTACCCGTTCCATCTTTTGATTTATAGATACCTTGAATCGAAGCTGACTCTATATCTATTAAAGTAATCTTAGCTGAAATAGGCTCTTTATCTTCCCCTAAAACTTCACCTTTTATAACTGTAAGTTTTTCAAATTCATCATTAAGTAGAACTTTATATATATCTTGACCTCCGTAACCACCTTCTCTCAAAGAAGAGTAATATCCAGTTTTTCCATCGGCTGCAATCACAAAAAATATATCATGATTAACACTATTAATCGGGTAACCTAAATTTTCAGGATTAGTCCATTCTCCAGATTCATTTAGTTTAGTTTTAAAAATATCGTACCCTCCCATATTTTGATGTCCTGTTGAGCTAAAATACAAAGTTCTACCATCAGCGTGAATAAACGGTGCATCCTCATCATTTGATGTATTTATTGTTGGTCCTAAATTTTGAACCATCCCCCAACTTCCATTTGGTAATCTTTCAGCCTTATAAATATCCTTACCTCCATAACCACCATCTCTATCACTCGAAAAGTATAGAGTTCGTTCATTTGGAACAATAGAAGCACTTGATTCAATGTATTTAGAATTTATATTTGAAGGTAATTTTTTAGGAGTCTCCCACTCATCTAATCCCATTCTACATTCATATAAATCTCCGGAAATTAAATCATCATTTGTCCTAAAAATAAATAATAATTGACCATCTGCCGAAAGTCCTGCTGATGCATCATTAGTTTTTGTATTTATTCCGTTTCCTAATTGAATTGGTTTTTGCCATTCTTTACCAATACTTTTTGATGAATAAATATCTTCAAAAAATCTTCCATTCGGATCTAATAAATTCCCTGTGCTTTCAGGTCTTCTTGATGTAAAAACCATAATCTCTTCATCTGCAGAAATTAATGGAACATATTCATCATATTCAGTATTTACATTTGAACCTATATTTATAATCGAAACATTTCTTGGATTCTTAATAACTGTCTCTGCATATATAGATTTTGCAATTAAACTATTTACTTCTTCATTTGTTAAATCTTTATCTCCAATTATTAATTTATATGCATTATAATAATTTATTGCTTTTTTAAATTTTTTATCAGCATGTGCTATAGCTGCTTTATATCTGAATATTTCTAAACTTACAGCACTACTACTTTTAATGAAAAAAAACTCAGCCTTTTTAAAATCTTTCAATTCAAAATTGCATACACCCAATTTATAATTTACTGTTTTATTTAATGAGTCTAAATCATAAGCTTGATTATATAGCTTTTCGGCTCCAAAAAAATCTTGCATTTCAAATCGGTCATCAGCAGATTTAATAATTTTTTTCAAATCTGGAGATTGTGCTTTTACAGATAAAAACACAGCACAGTTTAAAATTAGTAAACTAATAATATTTTTCATTTTATATCTTTTATCTTAATAACGTTAAATCACCTACAAAAGAATCTGAGGTTCCATCAATGTAAGTAACTTGAATTTTATAAACATAAACATCTTGTTGGCATAGTTCATCTCTATAGTATCCATCCCAACCTATTTTAATGTCAGTACTAATAAACAATAACTCTCCCCACTTATTAAAAATGTTTAATTCATACTTATCTACTCCATATAATATTGGATGAAAAACATCATTATCTAAATTCCCAGGGGTTACTTCTCCACCATTAGTACCTCCTATATTTGGTGTAAATGCATTTGGAATTTTTATTCCCCCTTCTGCTTTAGCTTCTACTGCTGATATAATTCTAAATGTATCAGTACAATTATTTTCTGTAGAAGCAACTAATTGAATATCATAAAACCCTGGTTGAGTATAAAAATGTTGAGGATTTTGGTCTGTTGATGTTCCACCATCTCCAAAGTCCCAAGAATAGCTAGAAGCAAAATTAGATAGATTAAATAATAATACTGGTTCGTCTGGAATAAAAACTACTGAAGGGCTAACAGTAAATACAGCATTTGGATTTTCATAAACTTCAATTATTTGTGTCTGCGTTTCTGTGTCTTGACCTCCATCTCCAACAACAGTTAGAGTTACTGAATATATACCTGCATTATAATAGGTATAAGTAGGATTTTCTTGAGTAGAAATACCTCCATCTCCAAAATTCCAAGCATTTGAATACCCATAAATTGAATTATTTTGAAACGAAACTGTTAATGGTCTACAACCTTGAGCTGGACCTGTGAAATTCGCAACAGGAACAGGAGGTATGATTTGAATAATACTTGAAGCAGTGTCAGAACAATAAGCTCCTTCAACTAAAACAGAAACAGTATAATTCCCCCAGGTTGAATAAACATGATTAGGTGGTATTGATAATAAAGATGAATCTCCGTCTCCATAATACCAATGATATTGCCAAACACCTGCTGAAGTTGTATTGCTAATTGCAATAGATGTACTAGGGTAAGTTTGTATTAATGGTGTAGGAGTAAATGATGCTTGTGGGGTAGTATATATCGTAATATCTTGAATCATAGTATCTAAACAACCATAAACCGATTCAGATATTAATGAAATAGCATAAGTTACATTATTAGGCGTTGTATTTGTAAATTGATGTGAAGGACTGAATGATGTATCTACTGGTGAACCATCTCCAAAATTCCATACATAAGTTGAAGCACCTATTGAGTTATTTACTAAATTAGAGTTTAATGGGCTACAACCCGAAGTATCAGCTACAAAAATAGCAACTACATCAGGGTAAACGTCAATGCTTTGATATGCTGTATCTTTACATCCATTAATCGTTTCTGAAATTAATGCAGTTTGGAAATTTTGTATTACTCCTGTTGTATTATAAAACGTATGATTAAAGCCTAACGCTGAAGTATCAAAACTTATTCCATCACCAAAATCCCAATGATAGGAAGTTCCACCTATTGAATTATTTACAAATCCAACAGTCAGAGGATGACAACCAATAATATTATCTACTGACAATTGAGCTGTTGTAGCTGGATAAACCAATATTTGTTGATATACAGTATCTGTACATCCATAGATAGATTCAGAAATTAAGGTTACAGTATAAAATGTATTTACTAAACTTGGGTTAACAAATTGATGTGTAGGTGAAGAAGTTGTATCTATAGCTGAACCATCTCCAAAATCCCAATAATATTTAGTTGCGCCTATTGAAAAATTATTAAACGTTGTTGTAAAAGGGCTACATCCAAATGTATCTGCTTGTAATATAGCTGTTACATCTGGATACACCAAAATGTTTTGGAAAGTTGTATCCTTGCACCCATTGTTTGTTTCTGAAACTAAACTAACATTGTAATTTTGAATTACACCAGATGCATTTAAAAATGTATGATTAAAATTTAACGACGTTGTATCAAAACTACTTCCATCATCTAAATTCCAATGATAAAAAGTACCCCCTATTGAATTATTAGTGAAATTAATAGTCAGTGGATGACATCCTATTGTATCATTAGTAGCTAATAAAGCGGTTGTAGCAGGGTAAACTAAAACATCTTGATAAGTTGTATCTAGACATCCAAATACTGATTCTATAATAAGTGAAACTGTATATGTAATATTTGTAAATCCAGGATTAATAAATTGATGTGTAGGATTAAAAGTTGTATCAACTGCAGATCCATCTCCAAAATTCCAATAATATCTATTAGCTCCTGAAGAAAAGTTATTAAACGTAGTTGTAAATGGGCTACAACCAACTGTATCTGCTTGTAAAACAGCAGTCACTTTAGGGTAAACGTCTACCAGTTGTGTAATAGTATCCTTACAATTCCTATCTGTTTCTGCAATTAATTCAACTTGCATTTGAACTGTAGCTCCTGTTGTGTTAGTGTAAGTGTGCTGAAAATTAGAGCTTAAAGTATCAAAAATAGTTCCATCACCTAAATTCCAATGATAAAATGTACCTCCTGTTGAGCTATTTATATAATTAACTTCTAACGGATGACATCCATTAAGAGAATCTATAGTAAACTGTACTGAAGGATTAGGGAAAACCAAAACACTTCCATAAGTCGTATCAACACAAGCAAAAGGAGAAGTTGCTGTTAATGTTACATTATAAACAATGTTATTGGTAACCGTATTATAATAAATATGATTTGGTGTAGGACCAGATCCAAAAGTACCATCTCCAAAATCCCATTGATAATCTACAGCTCCAATAACTGATGGAAATGTTACTAATAATGGACTGCATCCAGAGTCTGGATTAATACTAAATCCAAATTGAGGTTCAGGATATACAACAATATTTTTTTGAACAGTATCAGTACATCCATTTGCACTAGTTACAATTAGCGTTAATAAATTGTTATCAATAAATTGTGTTAAATTTTGATATGTATGATTTGGGCTAAAAGCTGTATCAATAGGTGATCCATCATTAAAATCCCACTCGTAAGCAACTCCTCCAGAAGAAGTATTAGTAAAGTTTACAATTAACGGAGCACAATCTAATGAAGCATTATCAACAAATGATGCTGAAGGGTTAGGAAAAACGGTTACTTGTTGAGTTACAGTATCAGAACAACCAAATGTTGTTTGAGCAATTAATGTAACCGTATAAGTTGTATCATATCCAAATGAGTTTAAAAATAAATGTGATGGATTTATTGCTATTGAAGTATCACCATCTCCAAAATCCCAATAAAAATTAGTTGCATTTGCAGATGATGTATTATTGAAGTTAACCAATAAATCAGCACATCCACTTGTCGTATCTGGAACAAAATTAGCTGTAGGTATATTTTCAACATTAATTTGAACAGTATCAGCACCAACACAAAAGGCTGTATTCACAGTTAAAACCATATTATAAAAACCTGGTGCAGTATACATATGAAAAGGGTTTTGCTGGATAGAAGTAGCACCATCACCAAAATCCCAACTCCAAGTTAAAATAGAATCAGTTCCTAAAAAAGTAGAATTATCAAGAAAAGATGCCATTTCATTAACACAAACACTCTTTGGTGTAAATGCTGGAACTGGTGATTGGTAAACAGTTAAAGTTTGATTAGATGTATTTGGACAACCATTTGCATTAGTAACTGTTAGATCAATATTATAATTACCTGCCGCTCCATAAAATTGCATTGGAGGTGTTGATGTATTATCAGTTTGTCCATTATCAAAATCCCAAACCCAAGTAATTGCATCAATTGATGATGTATTTGTGAAATTAACATTCATACTATCACAACCATTATTATTATCAAAACTAAAACTTGCTAATGGCGTTGCTAATACATGAATATCGAGAGAAGCTGTATCAGTACAACCTCCTGTACCTCCAGTAATATTAGAAACAACTTGTATCGTAAAATCCCCAGCATTATTATAAGTATGATTAACAGCTCCTCCGGCTGATGGAACCCAGCCTCCTCCATCTCCAAAGTTCCAAAAATATGCGTTTGCTCCACCTCCAGAAAGGTTGCTAAATGTTATTGATTCTCCTTCACAAATTGTATCCTTATTCGCATTAAGTGCAGCAAATGGAGGAGGAACAATTTGAATTGTAATAAATGCTGTATCTAATCCACAAAAACTACTATCTACCATCATTACATCATAACTTCCTATTCCAGGATAAGCCATTGTATAAGGATTAGCAGGAGGCCAAGCTACCCAACCTACAATTGAATCATAACCATTACCCCAATAATCACCAAAATTCCACCATTCATAACGTTGAGCTATATTTCCTTGAGCTAAACAATTTCTGTTTGTAATGTTTTGAAAAGTAACAATTGTGTCTGGATAACATAAAACAGTTGCAGAAGCATTAATTGCAGCATCATCTATATCCCAAATTCTTATTGGATTAAATGTTGCCATACTATTTCCTCCTTGAATTGTATTACAGTAATTTTCAGCTGTTAATGTAACTTGAGTAACACAATTTACAGTTCCTTGTTGGTAGGTGTGAGATATTGTTTGCCCAACATTAGTATAATCATAAACTACTGGAGGACTTCCATCACCAAAATCCCATGTAAACACAGTTGTTTCTGATGTATTAGTACTACTATTAATAAATTCTAGAGGTGCTGGTGCACAAGTTTGAGTTAAACCACCAATTGGAATTTGAATAGAAGCGCTTGTTGCTTCTTCCATTACCATAACCCCTTGAATTACACACCCTGAAGTATCTTCAGTAAATGTCACAATAAAAGTATCTACAGCCGAATTATATGTATGAGTTACACTTGCTGGTGGAATTAGAGAACCTCCAGTGCTATTAGAGCTGCCATCTCCCCAATCAATAGTGTAACTACCTATATTATTTGGAGATTGGATTGTTAACGTATAATTATTACCTGTACAATCATACCAATAAGGGGTATTGTTTGGTGTCCCAAAAAAATCATACAACTGAGGACATTGAGCACTTATATTTCCTAAAAAGGAAGATACTAACAGCACAAAAAAAGCTATATGAAGTTTATTTTTATGGTACATAATAAATTGTACGTAAAGATGCTAAAAAAGGTGCAAAATAGAAATGATTTTAAATGGAATTAGTTAAAATCAAAAAATAAATAGAAAACCCAATAAAATAAATTATACCCAACCAACTTAATCCTTTTAATAATAAGCTAGGTTTATTTTCTGTAGGCATCGTTTTACCTGTAATAACTAGATAATTTAAAATAGCAATTATTGGTGAGGACAAAAAAGCTAAGGTAGTTGCGAAATCAACTAAAGCTTTCATATTAGTTAAATAAAAAGCTAAAATAAATACTGTTCCAATCGCTAGTATTAGAATCCATAAAATATAAAACTTCTTATTGTATTTAGCATTACCAATAATTAAATTACAACTTTCAGTTAACGTCCTAGGAGAAGCATCTAAACAAGTTATTGTTGTACTTAACATAGTAGTAAAAGCTGCAATTGCTATAACAAAATAAGCACAACTCCCAATATTATTAGTATAAATACCTATTAATTGTTTGGCAAAAGCTCCTCCACTATTTTGTAATTCAATTCCTGAACCATAAATTGTAATTGCTCCTAAGGAAACAAAACATAAGGCTAAAATCATTGTACCCCAATAGCCAATTTTAAAATCAAGTAAAGCTTCTTTTAAATTACTTTTTTGATGATTATTTTTTTCTGCTGTCCAAAGTGAATGCCAAACCGAAATATCAAACGGAGCAGGCATCCACCCCATTAAAGCTATTAAAAATAACACATGACTTTTTTCAGAGAAAGTAAATGAAACCATATATTCTTGATATTGCTCATTATGACCTGTAAATGCAGCTACTAAAGCAATAATAGTGCTAACTGAAAGCGTTAAGATTATCACTTTCATTACTTTATCTAAAACAGTATATTTTCCTACTAATAAAATAGAGGTACAGATAGCTAACAAAATAGTTGACATTAACCAAGGAGAGATATCCAGTCCAGAAATTTCAGAAGCCAATCCTGCAGTAACAACTGTAACTGCAGATTGAATGATAAACATACTTATAAAAGTGATAGCAATAAATAAATATAAAGCCCAATTACCTATAGCTTTATAGCCATAAAGCAAACTATTACCAGTACTTGCTGCGTATCGAGGACCAAATTCAAAAAAAGGATACTTTAAAAAGTTAGCTATTAATATAGCCCAAACTAACCCATACCCAAAATCAGCGCCAGCCCTAGTAGATTGAACCAAATGAGAAACCCCTATTGCCGCACCTGCATATAATAGCCCTGGCCCTAATATTTTATACCAAGGAGTTTTCATTCACTATTTTAAAGATTCATTAAAGTCGTTTTTAGGTAAGTTTTCACTATATGTATTCATTGCAGTAAATTTACCTGCTTTAGAAAAAGTTTTCTTTGATATTCTCTTAACCAGCCCCCCTAAGGTATTTGCTATAGGCAAAAAATATACTAATGTATCAGGATGTTTGGAAGCATGGAGTTCATGCTCAATTTCGTATAATTTTCTATTTCTATAAGTTGGAGGAAATGCTTCTTTTAATTTATTTTCTGTGTCTTTTACAATTACGTTTACACCATCCCAAAAATCTTTTTCAGCTTCTTTTCTATCATTCTCATTTAAATTTAGGGGATGGCATTTTGTGTATGACTGGAACATTAATTTATATTCCTTGTTGTTATATAAAAAATCCCTATTAGCCTGTCTTACATGCCTATAATTACTATCATCAACTATAATAATAGCATTATCTGCTAAATAAGGTTTCATTAATTCTAAACACATTAATTGACTTCTATAATCATGAGGACCATCTATAAAATAAACTCCAACTTTTTTATCTCCTATATGATTTTTTAAATTCTCTAAAGCATCTTCATAATCTTCATTAACAATGTTTACGTTGTTAAGATTTAATTTTTTAGTTCTTTCATTAACAATAGATAAGTTTTTACCTGCTTTATCAAAAAAAGCAAAATTATCTATCCCATAAACTTGTGCTTTATTTAGAACTCTTGCCACTGACAACAATGTTAATCCTTGAAAAACTCCAACCTCAACATAACAAGTATTTTGATCTAATCTAGCTTTTGCAACATTCTGTAACAATCTAACCATTCTATGCCCAGAAAAACCAGTCAATACTTCGTCATCAGTAATAATCCCATCACTTTCAACAGCCTCTTTTATTGCTTTATGGTAATTTTCAATCATTTAATTGTATTTTTTCTCTATTAATTCATTTAAATTATCAAGGATAAATCTACTTCCTTTTTTTGTTAAATGTACATTATCACAAGTATATTCATGTATTTCTGAATATGACAACTTTGTTAAGTCCAAAATTGTGCTATTTTTTAAAAAAGCCAACATCATTTTACTTTTTTCTAAAATCATACCTGAATTAGAAGGTCGTTTTTTATAATTTCCAACCCAGTTTAAATCAACATCATTACAACTTATCCATATTAAATTTTCAATTTTATTAAATTCAGTAGCTATCAATTCAACCATGAATTCAGGGACTGTTGACGATGTTTTCTCACCATTATATTCTTCACTGTAGCCTTTAAAATCAATCAGTCTTTGATAAATTTCCTCACCAAAAAAACCAATAATTTTACTTTTTTTAGACTCTAAAATTTCTATATTTTGAGAGATTGGTCGAGATGCAAAATCTACTACACCTATATGAGCTAAAACAAATTTGTATTGTTTTTTTGTATTGTGATAATATTCCAAAAAATCATAAACGGTTGTTGTTCGCTCCGGACAAACATACACATCTGCTTTATAGTTTTTTATAAAATACTTAGTATACCAAGAGAAAGGATTGTATTTATGAGTTATTTTAGTCACATCAAACCCTCTAGAATCAGTAAAAATAAATATAGATGGCTTATTAGAATTTTTAAGTTTATAAAATATTAATCTCAACTTTATAACTGTAGCCAAGAAGAAATAAAATATTTCACTCAATTTCCTTTTCACAATAACTTATTTGAATAAAGAGTTGAAATCTAAACGATTAAATACTTCTAAATTTCCACCAACAGTTGCATTTATAACTTTTCTATCATCTAATTCAAACATTAATCTTGCTAAGCGGTAACTTTTTAAAACGTTATGTAATTTAGGATCATGCCACTTTTTACCTTTACCAAAATAATCAGGATGAAAATGATTAACATCATCTTCGGTGCTTTCAATTACATTGCCATCAACTTTAGCACTATCTGGTATATTATAACTAAAATCCATTCCAATCAAATAAACTTCTGTAAACCCTAAATAATAGGCTAATTGTAAATTCACAATGGTTACAGATTGTCCACAAAACGCTTCCTCTGATAAATCTTGAGAAAATCTAGGTATCTCAAAATAAGGACTAGTGTCGTTGTAAAAAGAATAATCTAAATTCAAAAAATAACGATTGTCTCCCTTTTTAAATTTAGACTTAAATTTAGCGGGAAAAAACATATAATCACACTGGTAATTATTAATCTCATTGATATTATCATTTATCACATGAGGGTCTTCTACAACATAAAAACTAGGCTTATAGCCCATTTCTTGGGTTTTATAATAAATTGAATTAACAGCAAAACTGTACTCGTTTTCTAATAGTTTTAAATCAATTTTATTTAAAGAAGGACCATTACCTACAATAAAACAACGTTTTCCTTTAAATTTATCCTTAAGTTTAGCAATTTCATACTTACTTCGACTCAACTTTCCTGGCTGATCAATCAAGCTATTTGGAACTAATTCTTTTATTTTTTTCTTCAACATATCAGTTATCACTGTATTTTAAAATCTATTAAATGGCCAATTGCACTCATCCCCATAGCTAAAACAGCTTCTTTTGCATTCCCTCCAATATGAGGGGTGCAAATTAAGTTTGGTAAACTTAGTAATTTCATATTAGTAGGCGGTTCTTCTTCATAAACATCAAGTGATGCAGCCTTAATTTTCCCTTCAGTTAAAGCAAAATATAAATCATTTTCTTCCACTATACCTCCTCGAGCTGTATTTAATATTATAGCATTTGATTTCATCATATCAAATGCTTGCTTATTTAATATATACTTTGTCTCTATTGTTAAAGGGGTATGAATTGTAATAACATCACAATTTTTAAAAATTTCTTCTTTTGATGCTTCTATTAATTTATTTTCAGCATAATACGCATCTTGATTAATCACATCATTAACCAATATTTTACAATTAAAAGGTTTTAACATTTTTATCAATTCCTTACCAATAAAACCAACACCAATAATCCCAACCGTTTTGCCCGTAAGTTGTTCTCCTCCATCTTTTTTCCATACACCATCACTAAGTAAATTAGAAGTTTGGTATAAATTACGTAACAAAGAAAGTGCATTTCCTAAGACCATTTCAGCAACAGAAACTCTATTTACTCCACCAGTCCAACCGATCTTCACATTATATTTTTTGCATGCTTCTAAATCTATGTTATTTAATCCAACACCATATTTAGCAATAATTTTCAAGTGTGGTAATTGACTTAAAACTTCATCATCTATTTCATCTAAACCAACAATTGCGGCATCATAATCTTTTAAATATTCAACTAGTTCACTTTTAGAAAAAAGTAACCCTTCTAAATTTAACTTAGCATCAGGAAATTCTTCTCCCATTTTGGCAATTAAATCAGGATGTTTAGAAAATGATGGTGATGTTACCGCTACTCTCATTAATTTATTTTTTTTATTACTGATTCCAAACTTAGTAAATCCTTAATTTTAATAACACTTTTATCAGCAAAAAGTAGCTCATTTTCTTTATGTTCTCTCAAAATAAAATATAAGTTATGGTAACTAGCGGCATCATAATCAGTAGTAGCATCTCCAATAAAAACTATTTCCTTATTACTTAATCCTATTTCAGGCATTAATTGATTACACCATTTTATTTTATTAGTGGGAGAACCGCATATTTTTTCAAACAAATGTGAGATTTCTAAATCATTACAGATTTTTTCAATTTCATTTTGTGGTGTTCCTGTTATAATATACTGTTTATAAATTTTACTCAGATTTGTAATTGTATTTAAAGCCCCATTTACATAAGGGCTTTCTACTACTTTTTTCAAAACTAAATCTGAAAATTTTTGAGCCCAAAGTTCTAACTCATTATCTGAAATTTCAATGTTTAAATGTGTTTTATGCCAATACCTAATTTTTTCAAATCTAGAAACACCTCCATGTTCAATATGATAGTGTTCAACTTGTTTAGCAATAGCTTCACCAAATTCAATATATAAATCATAAAATGCTTTTGATTTTATATCAGTAGATTCTTTAATGACTCCATCAAAATCGTAAAATATAGCTTTTATCATACTGTTTTTGCAATTATAGTTACTGGAGCGCCATCAGCTTTATCAAGTAAAAGAGGAGCAATAATTACTTCATTAAACTGAGTCTGAGAAGATACTTGAGATAAGTCTACCTCTTCAACAATTAAAATATCATTCTCAATTAAATATTCTTTATGGGCTTCTCTTCCTATTTCTCTTTGCTGGAATGAGTTCATTGAAATTAAATCAAAAGCAATCGCTTTTAAATTAGGGAGGTTTTGTTTTAAAAAAGTTGCAGTCTCTGGATGAAATCCGAATCCAAACTCCCAGTATTGAGGCGTATATCGTTTAGAACAGAAACCTGTTTTAATAAATAAAAGTTGAATATTGGGATCTAAATGATCTATCTCTAAATTTTTATTTTTGATTAAATAATCTTCTACTTTTTCGGAGTCAATCTCAACAATACCAATTTGATCATATATAAAATCTCTAGCTTGATAGTCTGTAGATTTTTTTCCATTTATAGAAAAATGATAAGGAAAATCAATATGAGTACCATAATGTGTGGGCATTTCAAAAACAGAATTGTTACTGGTATCTCCACAACACATATCTCTTACTTGAGAAATTTTAAAACGATTGCCATTTCCATAACCAAAGGCTTCATCATTTAATGGGTAAGATAAAAACAAGGTTTTACTCATCTCCCTTTAATATTTCATTTGCTTCTTGAATGCAGGCTAACAGTCCTTGTCCCATTTCAACATAAGGATTAGGAGTTAATTTCTGACTAGTTTTTGCCGTAAAACTGTATGGAGTATATTTGTAATGATTTTTATACCCATCAGCTGAAAGGTTGATCTTCAAAGTATCACCCAATATTTCATTAATCATTTTAAATAATTCACCACGCTTTATACGTTCTACACCAGTTAATACTAGATGTTTATTTTTATGTTCTTCATTTTCTATAACATCTGCCGATAATTTTGCTGCGTCAAAAGCATGAATATATTCCCTTACCTCTTCTCCATCCCCTGCATGATTTATTTCTCCAGTTTTAATCGCATTTTTAACTAAATTAAAAATGTAATTGTTTTCAAAATCTCTTTCACTATACAATGACCCATAACGTAAAATCGTATAATCTAAATTGTATTTTTCTTTGTACTCTTCAACTATCTTTTCTGAAGATAATTTAGATAAACCATAAAAAGAACCTTTACTACTCATAGCATAAGCACTACTGGCATAAACAAAATGCTTCACTTCATGTTTTACGCATAAATCTATAAGATTAAGATTACCCATAACATTTAACTGAAATGCAGCAACAGGGTTTTCAACCGCCTTTTCTAAACTAGCAAATCCAGCTAAGTTATAAACAACATCAAATTTATGATCCGCAAAAAGTTGACTTAAATGGTGAACATCTAAAATGTCCGTTTTAATAAATTTATCTAAAGGGATATGCTCTGAATCATTAATATCTAG
Source organism: Vicingus serpentipes (assembly GCF_007993035.1). Lineage (NCBI taxonomy): Bacteria > Pseudomonadati > Bacteroidota > Flavobacteriia > Flavobacteriales > Vicingaceae > Vicingus > Vicingus serpentipes. Next base: position 517,542 of record NZ_VOOS01000003.1, on the reverse strand, counting down.
AGCAAATGCATTATAACCACGTTCTAACAATTCTGTCACTAAATAACTACCTAAAAACCCTGTACCTCCAAAAACTGCTATCTTCATATTCATCTATTTTTTAAGTAATGCCATTTGTTCTCTAGCTTTATCTCCCAAAAAGAAAAAGTCTAATGAAAAAGCTAAGAAAGTATAACCTAAATCAATTTTTAACTGGGTAAAACTATAATCTGATTGAATTACATGAGCACCTTTAGGTTTATTCAAAGCATCACAAATTTTATCATATTTTGCAATAGCTTCTTTTACTTCTGGCAAATCATACTGTCCAGGCTTATTCATTGAAGCTGACAAATCATAAGGCCCAATTAAAGTAGAGTCAATCTCTTCTATAGATAGAATTTCCTCTAAGTTATTAATTGCATCAATGTGCTCTATTTGAGCAATTACAACTACATCATTTTTTAACGTTTCTTGATATTTATCAAATCCAAGACCATAATCTTGAGCTCTTGATAAACCAACTCCCCTTTTCCCTAATGGTGGATAATAAACATGATTAACTAGTTCTTGAGCCTCTTGTTTAGACTTAATCATTGGAACTATAATTCCATCTGCTCCGGCATCTAGTACCCGCTTGATGATTACTTCATCATTGCCATAAACTCTGACAAAAGCTTTAATTCCTTTGCCTTGAATAAAACCAATTAAATTTTGGACACTTTCTATATTTACTGCCGAATGCTCAATATCAATCGTTAACCAATCAAAACCTGCCGTTGCCATTATTTCAATAACAGCTTGGTTTGGAATTGTTATCCAACTACCTAAGGTTAATTGTTTATTTCGTATTTTTTGTTTTAAGTTCATTACTTCACTAAGTTAAGTTTTTGAATAGTTTCAGCTAAGATAAAATCTTGAGGTTCATCAATATCTATTGCTTCTAATTTATCAATTTCAAACATTAAGGGTTTTACCCCAATCCTCTTGTTTCCCGAATTAGAAAAAGATTCTTTTGTAAAAATAAAGATATTAGAATTTTCTTCAAAAAGTGGGGGCAAATCTTGTGTTCTTATTAATTCATTAGGATTGTGATTTACTGGCTTCCCATCTTTCCAATACAAACGCGTTTGAAGTTTTGTCACAGAAAATAAAGAATCTTTATCCGAATTTTTAAATTCTTGAATAGCATTAGTTATTGTCTCTGTCTTAAGCAAAGGATTAGTGCTATGTGTTTGAATATAAATATCTCCATCTGATCTATCCAGATCGTTATTTATAATTTCATTCATAGAAACAAAATCACCACAAATTTCTTGGGGACGTTGATGAATTTTTACTTTTGAAAAAGTAGTTGCGCTATCGGCAATTTTATCACTATCTGTATTAATTATAACCTCATCAACCAATTTGCAATTCTGCAAAGATTCAAGCACATGATGAAACAAGGGTTTTCCATTAAAATCTTTTAGATTTTTATTCGGCACTCTTTCTGAGTTTCCCTTCATAGGTAAAAGTGCTATAATTTTCATTTTTTTCTGATATATTTATTCCAACTATTATCAATAAGCTGGTTCATTTCTTTGGATGATTTTAGGATATAATTTCCTCCAATAAAAATAAAACTAATAATTAAACTGTTCAAGCCAATTTCTATAAAGTTATTAGCCGAAAATATTGGCTTAATATAAAACACACCTATTACAATTATTGTTGTAATGGTAATATAAATATGTTGTATCGAAATTAAATTCATCTTTAACCGAATTATCACTAAAACATATTTAATTATAGAATAAACAAACACAGTTAAACTTGTTGCAATTGCGGCTCCAACTATTCCATATTCTTTAATAAAAAAGTAATTTGTAATAAAGGTTAATCCTATTAAAATAGGTATCAAAACACCGTTCCATTTATAATGTTTTGTAGCATTTATCATTAAATCAGTTGTACCAAAAATAACATCTAAAACTTTAGAAATCCCTATAAAAAATACTGCCCATTTTCCTGTCGAATAAATAGTACCATTAGGTATTATTAAAAATAATTCATCTATATTATACCAAATAATTAAAAACATAAACAAACCTATAATTGACATATTAACTCCGGTTTGCTTATACATCTCACTAAGCTCTTCTTGTTTATTTTCAGTAACGTTTTTTGACATTATGGGAAATGCTAGTTGATGAACTATTCGCTTAGGCAACTCTATAACTGTTGCAATAAAAAAGGCTATTGAATATATTCCTAATTGTCCAAAATCATCTGTAATTCCACTAATCATTACTGAATCAATTTTACCTACCATTACAACCCCACTAACTCCAATTATTAAATAGAAAGCATAAGATTTTATTTCTTTCTTTTTCTCCGAAGAAACATTCAATTTTGGTAAACTGAATTTGAATTTTAAATGTTTCTTAAAAAAGAAAAAGAGAACTAGTACTTCAATGAAATGTGCAAACACATAAAATAAAACCAAATGATAAAAATTTAATATTTGAACTGAAAAACAAACAAGAAGAGCTATTAGTACTACTCTTCTAAATATACTTTTTAAGAATGCAGAGAACACTGTTAGAGAGGCAGTTGCTAGTATCGCTTCTAACAAATATTGATATGCATAACAAAATACTAAAGGAATAATAAATACTAAAAATTGACTGTAAGTAACTGCATCAGCACCCAACGATTTAATTAAATTAGACTCAAAAACGAAGAAAACAATTGCTGTAATAACAACTGTCATCAGAGGTATTATAAACAATAAATTTATAAATTCATTCCTATCTTTTCCTTCTGCAAAAAGATGTATAAAACGAGCTGGTAAACCACTTGTGCCAAATAAAATAAAAGGCAAAAGTAATATCGATACATCTACTACGTAACTCAAAATTCCTATTTGAAGTTCAGAAATAATTGCCGTTTGAAGCCACAATACATTCACAACTCCAAGTAAAACACCTAGGTAATTAATTATTGATGTTGATATGGTTTTACGAATTACTATCCCCATAACCCTCTACTAATCCACCATCTAAACTTTAACAACATTACTCCTTTTGATACTTGTCCCTTTATTAAATAAATAAAAAATAATGCAAATGTTCCTCCCCATTTATAAAGCTCCAATATTGAACGTTTTAAAAACTCGCCAGTTTTTTTTGTTCTTAGTTTTTCTGAAACGCCAATTCCTTCAGCTTGTTTTTTAATAAATTCAACAGTTAACCTTTTTTCTGGAATCACGTGATGAACTAACATTTTTGGGTAATAATAAATTGGAATCCCGGCTTCTTTAATTCTAAAAAAAAAGTCTTTTTCCTCTCCTCCAAGCATCGATATTCCTGTGCGTCCTAAAGATTCGTTAAACATTCCTATCTTATCTATAACCCCTTTTGATACTCCCATATTTGCTCCAATAGGATATTTTGATCCTTTAAATAACTTAACTTCATTTCCTAAATCAATAATAGACATTAATGAAGATAAATATTTAGACATCCATGCAGGTAATTCACATTCTAAAAATGGTAATATTTTACCTCCAAAACCTAAATCTCCTTCTGATTTTTTTAGATATACAGCTAACTCTTTGATATAATTTTCATCTAAAAAAGCATCATCATCTACAAAAACGATAAAATCTCCTTTTGATTCTTTTATACCTCTATTACGAGCATATGATAATCCTTGATTTTTTTCTAAGAAATAATTGAAATTAATTGATGGGTTTTCTTTTTTAAAATTTAAACAAATTTCTTCGGTATTATCTGTTGACTTATTATTTACTAAAACAATTTCAAAATCAGTTTTTTCACAAATTTGCGAATGAATGCTTTCTAGCATTTTAGGCAAATAGACTTCTCTATTATAAGTACAAACTACAACAGAAATCATACGATTATACCCCTGTTAATTTATCTTCATTTTTAGCTTTCCATTCTTGAAAAAAACTAAATGCTAATGCTAGAATAATTAAAACAAAAACACTAATTGATATAATATCACCTACCACAATCATTTTTGGTTCAAATTTAAACTCTATCTTATGTTCACCTGCAGGAACAGGTAAAGATCTCAAAACATAATTAGCTCTTAAATGTGGGACTTGTTTCCCATCTATATAAGCAACCCAGTCATCATGATAATACATTTCAGAAAAAACAGCTAATTGATTAGTATTAGATTTACTATTGTATACAATATGGTTAGGCTTGTAGTCTTCCATAACAATAAATGCTTCATTATTTTGATAACTCTTATCTATAAGATTTTCAAACTTTTTATCAACTACAGCAGTCTCTTTAGGATTTATATCTCCTATTGCCAATATTTCTTGATTAGCATTTTCAACTACTTTTGTATTATTCACAAACCAAGCATTCCCATAGGCGTATTGATTATCCAGTACTAAGTTTCCTTGATATAAATAGTATTTTGTATTCAACATATTTAACACCTTTGTTTTTTCTGGTGTTTGTAACATCGACAATTCTCCTTGAATATAAAAATCAATCATATCCTGATACCTTGCCATTTTCGCTGCATGATAACCACCTGATGATTTGTGAAAATAAGCTACAGTAGCACTATTAAAAGGATTATCTAAATTCATTACCCGGTAATTAGTATTAAAATTAAGCGTAGCAAATCGAATGCTCTCTTCAATTTTTGAACTATTCTTTTTACTTACCTTTTTTGCTTCACTTATTCTTTCTAATGCTTCTTGTTCTATTTTAGGATTTTTTTCAGTTTGTATTGAATATATTTGATAATCTCCTTGGCTTGCATTAGGAGTATTTTCAAATCCAGTTATCTTTTCCCATGATAGATATTCTCGTTTGTTTTGTGGATTTTTTTCATTATTTAAATAACGTTTGTCAACTAAAGTAACGTCAATTAATGCTAAAAAAGCTAATCCTAAAATAGCTAAATTATATTTTAATTTATCGCTAATCCAAAGGAAAAGTAAGGCTATTGCTATTGTCATAAAACCAAGGGTTCTGAATGCATCTTTTTGAAACTCTCCACTCCTAAATTCAGTAAGTGTTAATTCAAGATCAGCTATATTTATAGCTCCATTTTGTTGATTATACAAACCATTTAACAATACATTTTCGGTATCACTTGTAAACGACAATAGATTAGGCATTAAAGCCAATATTAGAACAATTCCTCCTATACTTCCAGCACCTATCATTAACTTCTTTAAATTTTGCTTCGCCCATTCTTTGTTTTTATAAATATAATTTATAAACAAAACAGCCATTAAAGGAAATAATAGATTTAAAATAACAAGTATGGATGATACTGCCCTAAACTTACTGTATAAAGGCACATAGTCAATAAAAAAGTTAGTTAACCACATTTCGTCAACAGAACCTCCTAAATTTTTTCCCCATGCAAGTAACAAGGCTAAAAAACTAACTCCCGCAAATGCCCATTTTAATTTTGATTTAACAAAAATCAAATACATAATTGCTAATAGAACAATTACAGCACCCAAATAATTAGCACCAGAAGTAAAGGGCTGATCCCCCCAATACCCTCCAAAAACTTTACCTCCATTTTTCTGATATTGCTCAACTGAAAAATTATACAATTGAGGATTACTCTCTCTTAAGTAGTCAAAATACTTACCTGTTAAATTTTTACTATCCCCTTTTGCGTTAGGAATTAGAAGATTTAATGATTCTTGCTTACCATAACACCATTGAACAATATAATCTCTATCTAATCCTGATGATTGAGTTTTTTCTTTACTATTACCATCTGGTTTTACAGTTATCTCAGGCGTCCCTCTCATTGTATCCTTACCGTATGAATAAGTATAATAAGTATTAGTAAAATTGGCTAATAAGCCAAAGCTTGATGCAACAACGATTAATATGGTTCTAATCAAAAAAGACTTGATTTGATTTGATTTGATGTAGTTTATAAATTCATAAATACCAATAGCTATTAAAATAAATGCTAAATAATAAGTCATCTGAATGTGCCCTGCTCTTATTTCAAGAGCCATAAAAAATGCTAATAAAGCTGTTGGAAATAACAACTTTTTACTTTTATACATCATTATAAATGCACCTAATACAGCTGGCATATAAGCTATAGCTCTCATTTTTGTATTATGTCCCGCTTCAATAATCAATAAATTATATGAAATAAATGCAAAAGCTACAGCTCCAATTATTGCAATTAACGTTTCAACCTTTAAAGACTTTGATAGAATTAAAAAAGACACCATAGAAATAAACATTACGTCTATTGGAAATGGCAGTCCTAGCCCAATTAATTTATCAATTTGGGTAAATCCATTTAAATAGATTGTATTAATAATATACCCAGGCATACCCCCAAACATTGAGTTTGTCCAAACAGCTTCTTTTCCATAAAATGCTCTAAAATCCATCAACTCCTTAGCTGCTGATTTCCAACTTGAAGTATCTCCTTGTACTAAAAAATATCCTTGTAAAGCAGGTAGAAAATATATACTTGCAACTGCAAGAAAGCCAGCTAAAATGGCTAGATATTTCCAGTTTTTATTAAAAAATTCTTTCATATTTATTTTAAATTATAGCTTGATTCAAATTTAATAGTTTCAAAAACGAATTAAAACTTATTTCTATCTTATTATTGAGATAGGAAAACTTCAAAATGTTTTAGTTTAATTTTTTTGTAATTATAATCTTCTAGTATTTTAGTTTTTGAAGCTGGATAATAATCTAGGTAGTTTTTTGGTATAACTACCGCTCCTATCCTATTCATTTTTAATTCTTCAGTAACATTTTTATACAATCCATTTTCTCGAATATAATAACCTGGATTTTGCATTGAGTTTTTTCTCAAATCAACTATAGATTCGTCTTGTAGATAATAACGTAATGACTGTCCATTAAATGCAATAATGTTGTGTTTAGAATTCAACAATTCCTTTAATTCTAATATATCTTGATTAAAAGACTCTCTTTCTTTTATATTTATATTTATATTATCAGTATAATTTAAATTAAAAAAAGGAATGAAAATATAGCCGATTAATAAAGCTAGCAAAACATATTCTTTTATTTTTTTATTGGTTTTTATATATTGAAACTCCTTTAAATCTATTACTGATATATTATATACAATTGCAAAAATTAGCAATCCGATAACTGGAAAAATGTAAGTCTTATTTAAAATAAAGGGAGTTATAGCAATAAAATAAGTAAATGCAACAAGATAAGGAATGATGTAAGTTTTATTTTTTGCTATTTTTCTTGAAATTATAAGGAGTATTATTACAGTAAATATTATTACAGTAAATAAAACAATATTCTCATAAAACATTGTTTTCCATGCTCCTCCCATATCAACACTGTCATACTCATCATTCCCTTTTAAAAATATTCGAGCCGCATACATTATCCATGTTTTTACTGGGGCTAATGTTTTTAAAATACCAGGCCAAAGAGCAATAATTGTAATGAAAAAGCTCCCAAATATTTGAAGTGAAAAATTAAAAATTACTTTTATTTGCTTTGTTAATAATAAGGCTAAAATTGCACCTGCAACAACAAACAAACCTGTCTCTAAAGATAAAAACATAAAAGCAGTTGACACACCAACAAATAAAGCATTCTTTTTAGTTTGATTGTTAATCCAACGAATTAAGCAGGCAACAAAAATTACCGAAAAAAGAAATTGAAAAGTATGAAAATTGAGTGTTTCAAAGCTGTAATTAAAGATATCGCTTAAAATCAAAAGTATTGAGAAGATTAATATACTACTAAAACTTTGAGCGGTTAATATTTTTGCAATTCTGAGTGAAATTAAAAGCGATAAAATAGTAAATACGCCTAAAAGGATATTGCTAAACCTTAAACTTTTATCTTTTTCATAAATATTAGCATTTGAAGTAAAAAAACTCCAATAATAAGTTGCTAAGGGAGGGTGATAATGACGTAAATAAAACGGGTTTAGATTTTCATCAGGGTAGTTATATTCCTTTACCAACTGCTGATTAAGTAAAGTATCCTTATCAGCTCTAGCTTTTCCAATTTTATAAAAACCAATAAAATTTAAGCTGTTTTTTTCTAATGCATTATAAACAATTCCTTTGTCTGCCAAACTGCTGTAATGTACTTCATCCCAACTTAAATTTTCATGAATATATGTATTAGATTTTAGACAGAAATAAAGCAACCCTATTAAAAGCAGGGCTATTAAAATTAAATTACTTTTAGAAAAAATGGTAGTTGGAATCTTCACTTTTAAACTCTAATAAAAAGTAAATATAGCAATAATGTTGAGGTTACTTTGATGAAATTTTATCTCATCAAAGTAAGCGAACCTTTATAAGTTTTTTGAGACTCTATATTATTAAAGCTATAAACCACATCAAACACATAAAAATAAGTCCCTTCAGGTACTTCTGAACCTGTTGTAGTCCTACCATTCCATTGGTCATTTACAAAATTTGATTTATAAAGTAATTGCCCCCATCTATTATAGATTTTTTTCTCTATACTCTTTATACAGTCTGCATATATACTAAACCCATCATTATAACCATCGATATCTGGAGTAAAAATATTAGGCATTATTACCTTATTGACAACAATATCTGTGGTATCACATTGTGAATACACTTTAGTTGAAAGTAAACACAAAGAAATAATAACTTGTAATCCTAAAAATTTATTCATTTTTTAAACTTTATAAGTTTAACATTATTAAAGTCTTGCCATTAAATAATTATACATATCAACCATGGCTTTTATATCGTTTTTATGTACTTTTTCATCTGGAGTATGAACATTATCTTCTGGGGCACCAATAAAACACCAATCAAAAGGATAAGGTGAACGCTGCAAAGCATTCCCATCACTTCCTCCAGCACTTTCTACTTCTAATTGATATGGAATTCCACTTTCTTTTGCAAGTTCTTTAATTCTATTTAAATAAAGTCTTCTTGGTATACCAGAATCTCGTAATGAAATTGCTACACCTTTATTGTGTTCTACTCCTTTTGTAACCCAAGTTATATCAGAAATTAAGGCTTGTTTCACATCGAAGCCTTCGTATAAAAACTTACCTAAATAACCAACGCTACCCCCTCCATGTTCTTCCCATGATGAAAAAACAACTATACCATTTTCAAGTGTTTTTGCGACTTCTAAAGCTACCCACATTCCTAATCGATTGTCCATATAACAACATTGAACAAACTCATCTGTTTCTCTAAAGTCAGATTTATAAGTTAATGTTGTTCCTCTTTCAACTTCTCGATTAAATTTTAAAGAATAGGTTAAAAATTGATGGTCATCTTCTTCTGTAACTAACTCCCCTTCAATTCTTCCTTGGCTATCTTCTCCAACTAATAGTGCTCCCTTTTTAGCTCCAGGACCACCTATTTTAATCAAATTATTCTCGTACCCAACAGTATAACCAATAGAATCCATGTGAGCAAAAATTGCTGTTCGAGGCTCCCCAAAAACTAAAATTATATTGTCTTGAAAATCTTCTCCTTCAATTATTTCTGGTTGAACTTTCCATCCCGATTTATTTTCGTTGATGTAGTTCATCAAAAATTCTTTCATCATATATTCACTTCCTGAAGGAGCCTCTATCTCAGTTAATTTTTTTAAAAATTCCATAATACTTTATATAAAAAAACTGCCATTCTTCAATTATCAGAATGACAGTTTAGTTCTCTTATTTTTTTCATCTTAATTGTTCAACATTACTGGCATAACTAACATTAAAATTTCTTCTGCCTCATCTTCTTTTTCTGAAGGAGTTAAAATTCCAGCTCTATTTGGTGCCGACATTGCAATATTTACTTCTTCTGAAGTTAAATTAGTTAACATTTCTACTAAAAATCTAGAATTGAATCCGATTTCCATATCCTCACCTTCGTACTGACAAGTTAATCTTTCGTTTGCTTCATTTGCAAAGTCCAAATCTTCTGCTGAAACACTTAATTCACTTCCCGTTATTTTTAAACGAACTTGATGAGTAGTTTTATTAGAGAAAATAGAAACCCTTTTTACTGAACTTAATAATGCGTTTCTATTAATTGTTAGTTTGTTTGGATTTTCTGTTGGAATTACTGCATTATAATTTGGGTATTTTCCATCAATTAATCTACAAATCATTTTAGTATCTCCAAATGCAAACATTGCATTTGTTTCGTTGTATTGTACTTTAACTTCTTCAGTTAAATTTGCTAATACACCTTTTAATAATGTTAGAGGCTTTTTAGGTAAAATAAATGATGACCCTACTTCTGATTTAATATCAGTTCTTTTATACTTAACCAATTTATGAGCATCAGTAGCAACAAATGTCAAATCATCGTTATTCAATTCAAAAAACACTCCCGACATTACCGGTCTTAACTCATCATTTCCTGTAGCAAATAAAGATTTATTAATTCCATTTGCCAAAGTAGCTGCATCAATATTAATATTTGATGGAGAATCTAACTTTGGAGTTTTAGGAAATTCAGAGCCGTTATGTCCTGTTAATTTATATTTACCGTAATCTGAAGAAATTTCTACTCCGAAATTATCATTATCAATTGTAAAAGTTAAAGGTTGCTCTGGAAACGTTTTTAACGTATCTAACAATAGTTTTGCAGGCATTGCTATAACTCCATCTTCTTTAGCTTCAACATTAACCTGAGTAATCATCGTTGTTTCCAAATCAGAAGCCGTAATACTTAATTTTCCTTTTTTGATTTCAAATAGAAAATTATCTAAAATTGGTAATGTATTGCTAGAGTTTAAAACACCTCCAACTAACTGTAGTTGTTTTAATAAAATTGAACTTGATACTATAAATTTCATTTGGTTTTTTCTTTTTTAACTAAAACAAAAGTAACTTATTTGCTTTTGTTTAATTTTTAAACTTTTCAATAATTATCAACACAATGTTAATTACTAAAACCCTATAAAAACAAAAGGCTAAGCCACTTTTATTGCTTTACTTACTTTTTGATTTGTTAAGGCTAAATCTATCACTTCCATCATGTTTTTCACATAATGAAACGTTACTCCTTTCAAGTAATTTTCATTAATCTCTAAGATGTCTTTTCTATTATCTTCAGAAAGAATTATTTCTGTAATATCGGCTCTTTTAGCAGCTAAAATCTTCTCTTTTATTCCTCCTACAGGCAACACCCTTCCTCTAAGAGTTATTTCCCCTGTCATAGCCAATTTATTTTTAACCTTACGTTGTGTAAATGCCGATGCTAAAGCTGTTAACATTGTTATTCCAGCTGATGGTCCATCCTTTGGAGTTGCTCCTTCTGGAACATGCACATGAATATCCCAATTATTAAAAACTTCTGGAGTAAGGCCAATCATTTCTGAATGAGCTTTTAAATAAGCCAACGCAATTACAGCTGACTCTTTCATTACATCTCCTAAATTCCCAGTAAGCGTTAATTTTCCTTTTCCTTTACTTAAACTTGTTTCAATAAATAAAATATCGCCTCCAACTGAAGTCCATGCTAAACCAGTAACTACACCAGCTACATCATTTCCTTGATATTTATCTTTGGAATGACCAGGACCTAAAATTTTACTCAATTGCTCTAATGAAATTTTAGACTCAAACTCATTTTCCATTGCAATTTCTTTTGCAATACTTCTAACAACCTTAGCCAAAGTTTTTTCTAATAACCTAACCCCTGATTCTCTTGTATATTCAGTAATTACCTTCTCAATTACATTTTTAGGAATATTAATATCTGTCTTCTTTAGTCCATGATTTTTCAACAACTTAGGAATAAGATGTTTTTTAGCTATTTCAATCTTTTCTTCAACTGTATAACCACTTACTTCTATAATTTCCATTCTATCTCTTAAAGCTGGCTGAATCGAAGATAATGAGTTTGCAGTTGCAATAAATAATACTTTAGATAAATCGTAATCTAGCTCTAAGAAATTATCATAAAACGTAGCATTTTGTTCTGGATCTAATACTTCTAATAAAGCTGATGAAGGATCTCCTTGATGACTATTGCTTAATTTATCTATTTCATCTAAAACAAAAATTGGATTTGAAGAATTTGCCTTTTTCAAATTTTGAATTACTCTTCCTGGCATTGCTCCTATATAGGTTTTTCTATGCCCTCTAATTTCTGCTTCATCTCTTAATCCTCCTAACGACATTCTAACGTATTTTCTACCCAATGCCTCTGCTACAGATTTTCCTAGAGATGTTTTACCAACACCTGGAGGACCATACAAACATAATATTGGAGATTTCATATCTCCTTTTAGCTTTAATACAGCTAAATGCTCAATTATTCTATCCTTAACTTTTTCCAATCCAAAATGATCTCTATCTAATATTTTTTGAGCTCTCTTTAAATCAAAATTATCCTTCGTATAACTATCCCAAGGTAATTCTACTAGGGTTTCGATATAATTTAGTTGAACTGAATACTCAGCTGCTTGTGGATTTAATCTTGATAATTTTTCAACCTCTTTGTTAAATCTTTTCTCAACCTCTTTATTCCATTTCTTCTTTTTTGCTTTTGCAATAAATTCTTCAACTTCTTGCTGAACAGGGTCTCCACCTAATTCTTCTTGAATTTGTTTCATTTGTTGATTCAAGAAATACTCTCTTTGCTGTCTATCTAAATCTGTTCTAACCTTTGATTGAATATCATTCTTAAGTTCTAACAATTGAAGCTCTTTAGATAAATGAATTAACAATTTATTTGCTCTTTCATTTAACTCAGGAACTTCCAATAAGTCTTGCTTTTCCTGAACTCCTGCCTTCATGTTTGAGGCAATAAAATTGATTAAGAAGGTTGGACTTTCTATATTTTTTATTGCAAAAGTTGCTTCAGTCGGAATGTTTGGTGATTGCTCAATTATTTGAGAAGCTAAATCTTTTATAGAACTTACTAAGGCATTAAAATTTTTGCCTTTTGGTTTTTCTGCTTGGTTAAATGATTCAATTGTTGCTTTTAAATAGGGAATAGTTTGCGTTACTTCTTTCAATCGAAAACGCCTTTTACCTTGGATAATAACAGTTGTATTTCCATCAGGCATTCTCAACATTTTTAATATATGGGCTACGGTTCCAACTTTATTTAAGTCTTCAAAATTCGGATCTTCAACCTCATCATTTTTTTGAGAAACAACACCTAATGTTTTATTTCCTTTATAAGCTTCTTTAATCAGCTTTATAGACTTATCTCGTCCAACTGTTATTGGAATAACAACCCCAGGAAACAAAACTGTGTTTCTTAATGGTAAAATTGGTAATTCAACTGGCAACTCTTCTGAATTAATCTGCTCTTCATCATCAGCAGATAACAAAGGAATAAATTCAGCATCTTCATCCATCACATTTGATAATGCTATTTGGTCAAAATCAAAATTATCTTTCATAAAATATCTTTTTATTTAAGTCAATATGGCAGTATTTAATTATTCCTTAATTAAATACTATAGCACCTATAACCTTTCAAGGTTTGTGCCATTATTTGATTACGGAAATTTTGTCGTAATTACTTTCTGTATTTGTCGGATAAATCAAAAACAGTTGTCAATATTTCTTTGTCAAAACCAGTTAATTCAACACCTCTTCTTTCCATTACTTTTTCAGCTACTTGAAACACTTTGGCTAAAGCATAAGTAGTTGATCCACTAGCCCCACCCCATGTGAAAGAAGGTAAAAAATTACGTGGAAATCCACTACCAAAAATATTAGCTGAAACTCCAACTACAGTACCTGTATTAAACATGGTGTTTATGCCGCATTTAGAATGATCTCCCATCACTAAACCACAAAATTGTAACCCAGTATTCTTAAACCTTTCAGTTTCATATGACCATAATTTAACTTCTGCATAATTATTTTTTAGGTTAGAATTATTCGTATCCGCGCCTAAATTACACCATTCGCCAATTATTGAATTTCCTAAAAAGCCATCATGTCCTTTATTTGAATAACCTTGAATTATACTATTGGTTACTTCTCCTCCAACTTTACTATAAGGACCGACTGTTGTTGCACCATAAATTTTAGTAGAAAGTTTTAATACAGCACCTTCACACATAGCCAAAGGTCCTCTAACAACACTTCCTTCCATAATTTCAGCATCTTTTCCAATATAAATAGGTCCTGTTGTTGAATTTAATACTGCTGCTTCAATTTTTGCACCTTCTTCTACAAATATATTGTTTCCAACAAGTGTATTGGTAGTAGATAATTCTTGTGATTTTCTGCCCTCAGTAAGAAATTCATAATCAGCCTTTATAGCTTCTTCATTTTTAGCAAATAAATCCGTTATCTTTTCAATTTTTAATTGAACAAAACTTTGATTGTAATCCTTTATATAAAATTTTTGATCCTTAAATTCTTCATAACTACTCTTTGCTGCAATTAATGTTTCTCCATCATAAATTGCCTCGTTGCTATTTATGTTGTTTAATATAAAATCAATTAAAAAAGGATTAGGACAATACCTCGAATTAATGTAAAAACTCTCCTTTACATCAATAAATGGATATTTTTTACTTAAGTAGGATTCTGTTAGATATGAAATAATTGGTTTAACATTATTTTTTTCAAAATACTTAACCCATTTTTCCTCCAAAGTAAGTATACCAATTCTTAGTAATGCAATAGGTTTCGTATAAGTTAAGGGTAAAAATTCTATTCTATTATCATCAAAAAAAACTACATTCATTTTTATTCAATTTTTAAGATAGCACTAAAATAAAAAAGTCCCGACGTATATCGGGACTTTTTAAGAAATATTGTGAAAATATTATTTTTTGTGTCTTGCGTAACGGTTTTTGAACTTATCAATTCTACCTGCCGTATCTACTAAGTTTTGTTTACCAGTGTAAAAAGGGTGAGATTTGTGAGAAATTTCCAACTTAATCACAGGATATTCATTTCCATCTTCCCATTCAATAGTTTCATTTGTAGCAGCTGTAGATTTACATAAAAATGCATACTCGTTTGACATATCTTTAAATACTACCGTTCTATAATTTTCTGGATGTATATCTTTTTTCATCTCTTTTTGTTTTATCAGTTCTTTTTTAAGCGGTGGCAAATGTAACCATTAATTCTATAAAATTCCAAATAATTAATTAAATTTTAATGGAAAATAATAATTAAATAAAAACAAATACTTTTGTTTTCATAAAAGCGTACTTAAGTGTATTTAAAATTCATACTTACTTCTATATTTTTTATCGTAATTATTGATTGGTATTACTACCGTTCATTTAATGCTATTGTAAAAAAAATAACCCACAACTTAAAACAGCCTTTACAAATTGCATATTGGATTTATACTGCCGCTACAATTGGCTTAATGTTTTATATTGCATCATATTTTTCAAGCAATATAAAACCTCCTAAAATAGTCCGTGTTTATGTATTAGGATTTGTTTTTGTTGTGCTTATATCAAAATTAATTGGCTGTATTTTTATTATTGCTCATGACATTGAAATACTAATCATTTATCTCAAAAAAAAATTAAACCCTACAATAAAATCAGAAGGTAAAAATCAAATAACACGTAAAGATTTTTTAAAAAAAACGGGGGTAATTGTTTCTGCATTACCATTCGGAACTTTAGTTTTTGGAATGCTGAAATCTGCTTTTGACTATACTGTTAAAAGAAAATCAATCACAATCGAAAATTTACCTGACTCTTTTAAAGGACTTCGAATTGTTCAAATTTCCGATTTACATGTTGGCAGTTTTATTTCTACGGAACCATTAGAAACAGCTATCAAAATAATTAAACAACAAAAACCAGACATCATTTTCTTTACTGGTGATTTGGTAAATGATATTACCGAAGAAGCTATTCCTTTTATTGAAACACTTAAAACAATTTCAGCTCCTATGGGAGTATTTTCTATTTTAGGAAATCATGATTATGGAGATTATTACTACCAAAAAGATGACTTGGCAGGAAAAAAACACAATTATGACTTAATGAAAACTGTTCATGCTAAATTGGGGTGGAAATTATTATTAAACGAAAACCATATCTTAACCAAAAACAACGAACGCCTTGCTATTTTAGGAGTTGAAAACTGGGGCGGTGCCTTACGCTTTCCAAAGTATGGTGATATTGATAAAGCAAAAGTTGGTTGTTTAGAAGATGATGTGAAATTATTATTAAGCCACGATCCTTCTCATTGGGATGCAATTATACTCCCTGAACACAAAGACATTGTCTTAACATTTTCGGGACATACACACGGCATGCAATTTGGAATTGAAATCCCTGGATTTAAATGGAGCCCTTCTAAATATTTATACAAGCAATGGGCTGGATTATATAAAAAAAATAACCAATACATTTATGTAAACAGAGGTTTAGGATTTCTTGGATACCCTGGAAGAGTTGGCATTTTACCTGAAATAACTGTTATTGAATTAGATTAAATGAAATTAGTATTAGCATTAAAAAAATTATTAGTTGTATTACTTTTTTCTGTTCTACCCCTATTTACTTTTACTCAAAACTATATTGATTTAGTTAAGTTTAGCTATTCTGCTACTCCTGAAAACAAAATAAAAGACGACACACTAAATCTCAACTCAAAAACACAATTAATTGATTTTGGAATTGATTTAACAGCACCCATTGTATTAAAAAACAAAAATGTTTTTATTTCTGGCGTTGTTTATGAACAAACTAATTTAAAAACCGCTAAAACCAATAATTTAATCTACACCATCAATCCAAAAATTGGTTATAAAACCAATCATTCTGAAAATTTTAGCAGCACTATTATCTTACTTCCAAAATTATCTTCTGATTTAAAAAAAATAAATGGGAACCATTTCCAAATTGGTGGATTAGCACTATTTGAAAAAACTAAAACCAAAAACTTTAAATACAAGTTTGGAGCCTATTATAACCATGAGTTATTTGGTCCATTTGCAGTTCCTTTATTAGGTTTTTACTACAAAAGCGAAAATCAAAAATTCGAAGCAAATTTTACTTTACCTGTATATGCTGGCTTAAATTATAGGCTAAAAAGTTGGCTTAATAGTGGTATTTCTTTTAATTCATTTGTTAGAAGTTTTTACATTGGCGATGTTCAAAATCAATATTTAGTTAAAACTTCTAACGAAATTTTTGCTTTACTACAGCTCCATTCAAAAACAACACATTTAATTATTGAGCCTCAAGTTGGTTATTCCGTTGGCCGATCGTACCGTGTTTATGATTCTTCTGATAAAGTTGATTTTGGCTTTTCGGCTTTTAAGTTTGGAGATGATAGAAAACAATTAAACCAAGATTTTGAAGATGGCTTGATTTTTAAAGTACGTTTGCTCTACCGTTTTATGATTGAGAATAATTAACTTTGATTTTATGAAAATTGCATTATTTCCTGGTTCATTTGATCCTTTTACGAAAGGACACGAAGATATTGTTTTAAGAGCTCTACCTTTATTCGATAAAATTGTTATTGGTGTTGGCAGTAATACAGCTAAGAAATACCTTTTTACATTAGAACAACGAATAGCTTGGATTAAAACAACTTTTAAAAACAACCCAAAAGTGGAAGTGATTTTTTATGATGGACTAACAGTAGATTTTTGTGCTAAAATTAATGCTCAATACATTTTAAGAGGACTAAGAAACCCTACAGATTATGGATACGAAAGCAATATCGCTTTAATGAATAAGGCATTAAATAACAATATTGAAACTATATTTATGTTAACTTCTCCTGAGTTAATGGCAATAAATTCTACAATTGTACGTGATATACTAATTTATAAAGGAGATGCAAAGCAATTTGTACCTACCTCAATTCAAAATGATTTTTAGAACACCTTTTTTATGCATTTAAAATCACTCTTTTCATTTATATTATTACTTAATACCCTTATTTCTTTTGGTAGCAAAACTGTAATTAAAGGAAACGTAAAAGATTTTGATAACCAAGAAATTACAGTTTATTCTTACACCGATTATTTTAGCGACAATATTCAAACAATTGGTTACACTACCATAGCTCAAAATGGCACATTTAACTTTGAGTTTGAATGTGAAGAAATTCAAAAAATATTTTTAAAAATAGAAGATAAAACAACATGGTTTTTTGCTCAACCTGGAATGGTTTATAATGTTTCGCTAAGTTATAACGAAGAATATAATAAACAACGTGTTTACGACAAACAACTCTCGCTTAAATTTAACTTTCCGGCACCAACCGAACTAAACCAAGAAATAAAAAAGTTTAACGATAAATACGATTCATTTTTTGATGAAAACTACACCTTATTTGTAAAAAGAGATCGCTCTATAGAACCAAAAATTAAAGCTTTTAAAACAAAGATGTTAAGTGATGCCGAAAATGTAAAATCTACATTTGTAAAAGGCTATATTAAATACACAATTGCTATACTCGAAAATTCGATAGATGTTTCTTACCAAGACAATAAAACAGGTAAAAACAGCTTAAGCACTAAAGCAAACATTTACACAGAATACCTGCACAACAAGCCAATTTTATACAACAGTTCTGAATACATTAACTTTTTTAAAACATTTTTTAAAACTGAAATGAAAGATTTAACGCTTAAAATTTCAGGACTTGATGTTGCTAAAGCAATCAATGAACAAGCTAGTTTTTCAGCTTTATCAAAAGCTCTAGATAAATATCCTTTTTTAGAAACAAAAGAGTTTAAAGAATTGTTTGCATTGTATGGACTACTAACCATTAGCAATGACAAATATTTTAACAGAGACAACATCATTAAAATAATGAATGAGATAAAAACAACAAGTGATTTTCCTCATCAAAAAAATATAGCTGCCGAACTTATTAATGATTTAACTAAAAAACCATTAAGTAGCGGATCTAAAGCTCCAAGTTTTGAGTTAACAAACCCTAATGGAGAATTAATTTCTTTATCCTCATTTAAAGGCAAACCGTTGTACATCAATTTTTGGTCTACTTGGAATGTGCCTAGCCAAAAAGAAATGAAAGTAATGGAGCAATTATATAAAAAATATAGTCAAGGAATAGAATTCTTAAGTATTTGTACCGACAATGATTTTGAAAAAATGACTGCTTTTTTAGCTAAAAACCCAACTTACAATTGGCCATTTTTACACCTAGGCAAAAACCAAAAACTATTGGAGTATTATCAGATTAAAACAACTCCTGCTTATTATTTATTAGATGATGATTTAACGATTTTGAAAGCCCCTGCCGGAAGACCTGGCGGAACAGCCGAACGTGCAACAGAAGATAATATTGAAAAAGATTTTTTTGATCTTATAAACAAACGCTAGTTGCTATAAAATCAGCTATTGAAGCATAAGTATTCGCCAAAACATTAGTATTAATTTCATCATCACTCATCCATTTCACTTCTTCAATACCTTCCTCTGTTTGCGGAATTAATTTACCATTAAATGTTGTTTTCATTTTAAACCAATGCGTTTGCTTTAAAACCAACTCCTCTCCCATTGTATAAATATGGTAAGTATCTTTTAGCGAAGCAATAATTTCTAGTCCAGTAACTGCACATTCTTCTTCTACCTCTCTTATTGCAGCTTCATCAATTTGCTCTCCTTGTTCTACCTTGCCTTTGGGTAAATCCCATTTATCTAGTCTGTAAATAAATAAGGTTTCGTTTTGGGTGTTTTTAACTACCCCTCCAGCTGCTGCAATTACTTTAAAGGTTGATTTAAACTCCTGAAATGCTTCTTCCACATCATCAACACAAATAATAATGCCGCTTATTCTATTCTTAGACAAAAGTAATTCGGTAATAAAAGGCACTGCATTTTTTTCAAAAAAATTCAATTGTAAAAAACTATTAAATTTTGGCGCTAATTTTGTTTCATTATTCGTGAACAAAATCACTTTATTCTTAATAAAAACTTTATACATTTGCGATATGATATTTAATAAAGAATCGGCAACAAAAGTAGCCCAATCGTTATTACAAATTAAAGCGATTAAATTGCAACCTGCAAATCATTTTACGTGGGCATCGGGTTGGAAGTCACCAATTTATTGTGATAATCGAAAAATTTTATCTTATCCAAAGGTGAGAACTTTTGTTCGTCAACAGTTTGTTGAAGCCATAGAAAACAACTACCCAAATGTAGATGTAATTGTTGGTGTAGCTACTGGTGGAATTGCTATTGGAGCTCTTATTGCTGAAGATATGGGCTTACCATTTTGCTACGTTCGTTCGGCAGCAAAAGGACACGGAATGCAAAACTTAATTGAAGGTGAAGTACCTACAGGTAAAAATGTAGTGGTTATCGAAGATTTAATTTCTACAGGTGGAAGTAGTTTAAAAGCTGTTGATGCTTTGAGAGAAAGCGATTGCATTGTTTTAGGAATGGCTGCAATTTTTACATACGATTTTGATTTAGCTAAAAACAACTTTAAGGAAAAGAAATGTAAGTTATTAACCTTAAGCGATTATAATGTATTGATACAAGCTGCTGAAGCTGAAAATTACATTACTGAAAAAGATGTTCAATCATTAACTGAATGGAGAGAAAATCCATCCGAATGGTCACCAAAATAAAATACGATTATGATTATTGATACTACCCCAAAAATAGTTAACGCTAATCCTGAAACGGTTTATAATTTTTTGTTTGACATTAATAATTTTAAAGGATTATTTCCTGAAGATAAAATTGAAAACTGGGACTCAACTGAAGAGTATTGTACCTTTAGAATTAAAGGAATGACTGATATTGGATTAAAAAGAGTAGCTGCTACACCTAATTCTTTAATTTATTTAGATTCTTATGGTAAAGTGCCTTTTAAATTTACCTTAAACATTTTTTTAGAAGAAAAAGAAAACAACACCACCGAAGCCAAACTAAAGTTTGATGGCGAAATAAACCCATTTATGAAAATGATGGTTGAAAAACCATTGACAAACTTTTTTAATATGCTTTCGGATAAATTGGTTGAGAAGTATAAATAAGACAACACAAAATAAGACGATAAAAAAGCCTCGCAATGCGAGGCTTTTTTATTAACAAACATTGACTTTATCATAAAAATACTCGAACTTCGTTTAACAACAGTTTTAAGAAATATTAAAACGTTTCCAAGAACAGCGTTGTAGCCAATTTGTAAAATGAAAATCACTCCAAAAACCAAGTTAATAAGCATACTTTTCCTGATTCTCGTTGGGTTAAACATTGCATTTTTGAAAATCGTTTACAAAACCGATATAAGTTGGCTATATTTTTTTGTAATCAATTTATTTTTGGCCATACCATATTACCTTCTATTCTACTTCGTGGTTTTGAAACAGTCCAAAAAACAAAAGGAAGCATTAAATAAAGAACTTCCGTATTTGAGTAATACTGAGTTAATAAGTAAGAAGAATAAAATGATGCTTGCGTTAAGTTTGGGCTACTTTTTTTACATCATTTCCTTTTCAACCTTGCCTTTCGCATTCAATTATTATTTCAGCAAAGGCAAATTGAAGCATTACAAAACAACAGCTTTTGGAGCTCATGATGAAGACCTTTATGATGCTGATAAACTCGCCAATAATGGGCTGCAGCAATCCACTTTTACAAAAGTAATTTTCAAGCACGAAGATGTTATTTTCACCATAAATATTGGCAAAACCAAAAGTAGCACATACTTATACTATACCATGGATGAAGGCTTTTTTGGCTGGGATATTGTAAAAGAAGCCCATTTCTTGTAAAACATTCAACGTGTTTAAATGCTGCCATTATTTCAATGTGCTGAAAAGGGGCCTCGTTACAGCTGACGTAAATCTTGCGAATTTGCCTTCGGTAAAGATTTTGGATAAGTTTATGACACTTGTTAAATAGTTTTTTTACGAATGAGATAACTACACTTATAGAAGATATGAACTTAAAAAAAATAACTGGCTACAACAATACCTATACACAATGCCCTTCGGGACACTGCGCATAGCCAAAACGTTAAACGAAACACTAAACCCCAATCAAACTCACTTCTTTTAAATCAAATTCATTAAGCTGTCCTTCAATTTCTAATTGCAATAAACCTAGAGGGTTTACTCCTCTTATTATTCCTTTACAATGGTTTTCGCCAATTTTATAGTTGAGTTCAGTATTATAACCCAGTAAATTATTAAGGTAATCGGTATTTATTTTTTGGTATTGTAAAGCCCTTAACATTAAGTAGCGTTTCTCTAAACAAATTAATAAATCGTTTAAAAGGATTTCTATATCAAAATTTATACTCAACTCGTTTTGTAAAGAAGTAGCATTTAAATTTGAGTTAAATACTTGTTGGTTTACATTTAAACCAACCCCAACAATTGAGGTGCTTATTTTATTGGATTTTAAGGTGTTTTCAATTAAAATACCTGCAATTTTTTTGTTGTTTACCCATATATCATTTGGCCATTTTATGTTAACTTGTTCTAAGTTTAACGATGCTAAAAAATCAGCAATTCCTAAGGCAACAACTTTACTTAGCATAAATTGTTCGCTTACGGCTAAATTGGGTTTTAACACCAACGAAAACGTTAAGTTTTTACCCGATTCTACTTGCCAAATATTACCCCTTTGCCCCTTGCCTTCTGTTTGATTTTTTGCCAAAACAACTAATCCTTCAATTAAATTTGTTTCAACAGCTAAATTATGAGCATATGAGTTGGTAGATGCCACTTCATCTAATTTAATTATTCTATAGCCAAAAGTTAATCCTTCACTCATATTAAAGCCAAATATATTCAATAGCTAGAGCAAAAAAGAAGAATTTGAATATTTTAGTTCAAAAAAGTGTTAAATGTTTATAATTAACAAGTATTTACTCGCTTATAATTCGTTATTTTGCATCAAATTTTTTAAAATAATTAATGAGTAAAAAGAAAGCATTATCATCATCAGAAATGTTAGTTGGTGTAGCGACAAAAGGTCTTCAAGACTTAAAAGGAGAGAAAATCATCAGTATAGATTTAAGAGAAACAGAAAACGCAGTTTGCGATTTTTTCATTATTTGCTCAGGAACATCAAATACTCACGTAAATGCACTGTCAAAAGCAGTACAAGAAGAAGTAAGAAAAACGCTAAATGATAAACCTTGGCATTCTGAAGGATTTGGAAATGCTGAATGGATTCTATTAGACTATGTAAATGTAGTTATCCATATTTTCCAAGAAGAAACAAGAGATTTTTATAATGTTGAAGGCTTGTGGGCCGATGCAAAATTTAAAGAGTACAACTAATCATTTAGATTGAAACAAAAAATAAACTAAAAAAATGGCAGCAAAAAAAAGCCCTAAAAAACCTTTTAATTTTTATTGGATTTATGCAATAGTTGGTGTTGCATTAATTTCACTTAATCTTTTCAACTGGCAAGGTGGTAATTCTGTAATTACTCCTAGCGAATTCGAATCAATGGTAGTTAATGGAGAGGTTAACGAAGTAGTTATTGTTAACCATAAAACTGCAAAAGTTTATCTTAACCCAGAAGCTTTAGAAAACGAACCTCACAACAAAAAAATCAAATCACCTAGCTTTGGAATGCCTGCAGCTGGGCCTCATTATACATTTGAGATTGGTTCTGGAGATGTATTTGATGCTGATTTAAAAACTTGGTCGAAAGATTATGATTTAAAATACAAATACACTACCGAAGAAGATTGGTTTGGAGGAATATTAAGTTTATTACTTCCTATTTTAATTTTTGTAGGTATTTGGTATTTTATTATGAAACGTATGTCTGGAGGTGCTGGTGGTGCTGGCGGACAAATCTTTAATATTGGCAAATCCAAAGCACAACTATTCGACAAAGAAAAAGGTACTAACGTAACTTTTGAAGATGTAGCTGGTTTAGAAGGTGCTAAAGAAGAAGTTCAAGAAATCGTTGATTTCTTGAAAAAACCACAAAAATATACCGACTTAGGAGCCAAAATTCCTAGAGGTGCTTTACTTGTTGGTCCTCCGGGAACAGGTAAAACTTTATTAGCAAGAGCAGTTGCTGGTGAAGCGAAAGTTCCTTTTTACTCACTTTCAGGTTCTGATTTTGTTGAGATGTTTGTTGGTGTTGGAGCATCTAGAGTAAGAGATTTATTTAAACAAGCTAAAGATAAAGCTCCTTCAATTATTTTTATTGATGAAATTGATGCCATTGGTAGAGCAAGAGGAAAAGGAATGGCACAAGGATCGAATGATGAAAGAGAAAACACATTAAATCAGTTATTAACTGAAATGGATGGTTTTGGCACCAATACTGGTGTAATTGTATTAGCAGCAACAAATAGAGCTGATGTATTGGATAGAGCTTTAGTTCGTCCAGGTAGATTTGATAGACAAATTCATGTTGATTTACCAGAAGTTCATGAAAGAAAAGAAATTTTTAAAGTGCATTTAAAACCACTTAAAACTGACGATTCTATTGATATTGATTTCTTAGCGAAACAAACTCCAGGCTTTTCTGGTGCAGACATTGCTAACATTTGTAATGAAGCTGCTTTAATTGCTGCAAGACATGACAAGAAAAAAGTAAGTAAACAAGACTTTTTAGATGCTGTTGATAGAGTTGTTGGTGGTTTAGAAAAGAAAAATAAACTAATCTCTGATCACGAAAAGAAAACAATTGCTTTTCATGAAGCTGGTCACGCTGCAGTGAGTTGGTTAGTAAAATATGCAAATCCTTTAATTAAAGTTACCATAATACCTAGAGGAAGATCTTTAGGAGCTGCATGGTACTTGCCTGAAGAAAGACAAATTACTACAACAGAGCAACTAGTTGACGAAATGTGTGCTGCTTTAGGAGGAAGAGCTGCAGAAGAAGTTATGTTTGGTAAAATATCTACTGGCGCTTTAAGCGATTTAGAAAAAGTTACTAAACAAGCATATGCAATGGTTAGCGTTTATGGTTTAAATGATAAAATTGGAAACAGAAGTTATTACGATTCATCTGGCCAAAGTGATTACTCTTTTTCTAAACCATATTCGGATAAAACAGCTGAACTTATTGATAATGAAGTTAGTGCTTTAATAGAAACTTCATACAAAAGAACTGTTCAAATATTAAAAGACAATAAAGACAAACTAATTTTATTAGCTGAGAAACTATTAGAAAAAGAAGTAATCTTTAGAGATGATTTGGAAGCTATTTTCGGTAAAAGCATGTTTGAAGATGAATTGATTGCTGAGAAAAAAGTTTCTAAAAAAGCAGAAGCTATTATTGAACAAGCAGAAGTGTTAGAAGCAGAAACAGAAGTTGCTAACCCAACAACCGAAGATAAAAAAGTTGATGATACAACAGCTGACGAAAACAATGCATAATGGCTAACGGCTGGGTTATTATACATAAATGCAATAATATAAACACTGCCGAAATTATTAAATCGCTGTTAGAAGACCACAAAATTCCTTCTATCATCATTAATAAAATGGACTCTATGCACCTTCATTTAATGAACGGAGATATTGAAGTTCATGTAAAAGAAAATGATGCAATAAATGCAAAACACATCATTACAAAAAACATCGATTAAATGTTAACAAGAGCTATCACTGGAACTTTTTTTGTGCTCACACTATTAGCTGCAATGTACTTTGGTCAACTTAGTACTTTTATTTTATTTTTTACAATTGTGCTTTTAGGAACTGATGAGTTTTACAACCTTGTAAAAAAATCTAAAGAAGTAAACCCAATTAAAATTATTGGTATTATCATAAGCATTTTTCTCTTTAGCATTTTTGCTTTAGTTACTCAAAATCAAATTGAGTTAAAATACTTTGTAATTCCATTAGGTTTATCTTTTTTAATTTTTCTAATCGAACTGTATCGCAAATCTAAATTTCCTTTTGTAAATATTGCATACACTTTGTTAGCTAGTATTTATGTTGCTTTACCTTTTGCGTTGTTATATCATTTAGGATTTTACCAAAACAATCAATTTCAAGCTGACTTTAGTTATCATATTTTATGGGGGTTCTTTTTTATTTTATGGGCTAATGATACTGGTGCATACTTATCTGGTAGATTTTTTGGAAAACATAAATTGTTTGAAAGAATTTCTCCTAAAAAAACATGGGAAGGTAGTATTGGTGGTGGAATATTAGGCTTGGCTGTAGCTTACATTAGTTCAATTTACTTTACAGAACTTAATTTAGTGGAATGGATTATAGTTGCTATAATCACAGTGATTTTTGGTGGGTTAGGTGATTTAGTGGAATCTATGCTAAAAAGAAGTTTAAACATTAAAGATTCAGGAAATATACTACCAGGACATGGCGGAATACTTGACCGATTTGATGGACTATTTCTATCCGTACCTTTTATCTATTGCTATTTAGTATTGATAAGTTAATTTAATTATTTTTGTCCGTTTTTTAAACCCTATTAAATGAAATTTCACAAAGAAGGATACCCTTCATTATTGATTACCTTATTATTTGCTGCTGTTTTAAATGGCTTAGTTTATTTCTTTTTGAATGACTATATAATAATTAAAGTTTTGGCTTATGCTATTTCTGCATTTTTGCTAATTGTAATTTTACAATTTTTCAGAAGTCCAAGCAGAAATTTTGTTCAACGAGATGGACATATTATTTCGCCAGCAGATGGTAAAGTTGTAGTAATTGAAGAAGTTGAAGAAACAGAATATTTTAAAGAAAAACGTTTACAAGTTTCGGTTTTTATGTCTCCTATTAATGTGCACATTAATAGATATCCAATTGCTGGTAAACTAAAATATTTCAAATATCACCCTGGTTTATTTTTAGTTGCTTGGCACCCAAAATCATCGACTGATAATGAAAGAACTACAGCTGTTGTTGAAGATGAGAAAGGTAGAACTGTTCTGTTTAGACAAGTTGCTGGTGCTTTAGCAAGAAGAATTGTATTCTTTGACAAAGAAGGTAAAGATTGTGTTCAAACAGAAGAATGTGGGTTTATTAAATTTGGATCTCGAGTTGATTTATACTTACCACTAGATGCTAAATTAAAGGTAAAATTAAACGAAACTGTAAAAGGAGGGATTACAACTCTTGCTGAATTTTAATTCTTTTAGAACGATTCTGAATTGTTTAAATTAATTGTTAAATTTCGTTAAACTACAAACAAACAAAACAAAAATGCTTATTTTTAGCCTTATTAAGAACTAAACTTCAATTAAAATGAAAAAATTATTATTATCAATCGCATTATTTAGCTTTGTTGGATTAACTACAATTTCTGCATCTCCTTGTGAAGATGGTAAAAAATGTGATAAAAAAGAATGTACTAGTAAAGATTCTAAAAAATCTTGTTCTAAAGCTTCAGCAAAAAAATCTTGTTGTGCTTCTAAAGCATCTGCTGACAAAAAATCTTGTCATTCAGCAAAAGCTAAAACTTCTGAAACTAAAACTGCAGAATAATTTTTATTACTGTATTTCAATAAAAGAGGCTAACCAATGGTTAGCCTCTTTTATTTTTATAATATTTCAAACAATTCGCTCAAGCAATTAATCTCTCTATCAATTTTGTAATTATGTACTGTTTTATTGTAGTTAAAATAAATACTATCCATTTTTACTCGTTGAGCGCCACAGATATCAGCATAAAAATCATCTCCAATCATTAATGAGTTTTCAAAAGTAGCTCCAGCACCTTTTATTGCTTGCTTAAAAATTAAAGGGTGTGGTTTCTTTACTCCCACTTTCTCTGAAAAAATAACTTGATCAAAATAATGCTCAATCTTGGAATTATTCAATTTAATTAATTGAATCTCTTCAAAACCATTAGTAATTATATGCATTTGATACCTTCCTTTTAAATGCTCTAAAACATCAATTGCAAAAGGCAATAAAATTGTTTGCAATGGAGAGTTATCTACATAATAGGTACCTATTTCATCTGCCAAAGGCTCATTATTATTTTTAAACTTTAATAAGGTTTGATGGAATCGTTCTGATCGTAAATTTTCTTTAGCAATTTTACCATTTCGGTAAAGTGTCCAAAGCTCTTCATTAATAATTTCATATACCGAAATGAAATCATCAGGTAAATCTATATACTTATATAAGTGGAATTTATGATAAATATCCCCTAAAACTTTTCTAGAGTTCTCATCAAAATGCCAAAGCGTTCGATCTAAATCAAAAAATATATGTTCGTATTTCCTTTCCATATTCAATAAAAAAAGCTCCGGTTAATTCGGAGCTTAATTTTTAAATTTTATTTATTAGAACATATGTTTCTCCGCATGATAAGAAGAACGAACTAATGGTCCACTCTCCACATATCTTAAGCCCATTTTCAATCCAATTCCTTTATATTTAGCAAATTGAGCTGGAGTTATAAACTCTTGAACAGCAAGATGTTTTGGTGTAGGTTGTAGATATTGTCCTAAAGTTAAAATATCACAACCTGCATTTGTTAAATCCTGCATAGTTTCAATTACTTCTTCTTCCGTTTCTCCTAAACCAAGCATAACTCCTGATTTAGTTCTCATCCCTCCATCTTTTAACCTTTTAATTACTTCTAAGCTTCTATCGTATTTAGCTTGAATTCTTACTTGTTTGGTTAACCTTCGAACCGTTTCTAAGTTATGCGATACAATTTCTGGAGCTACATCAATAATACGTTGCAAATTATCCCAATCTCCTTTAAAATCAGGTATTAGGGTTTCCATAGTTGTCCCTGGAGAAACCTCTCTTACTTTATTTACAGTTTCAGTCCAAATTATGGAACCTCCATCCTTTAAATCATCTCTATCTACAGAAGTAATTACACAATGCTTAACATTCATTAATTTTACAGAATTAGCTACTCTAATTGGTTCTTCTAAATCTACTGCCAAAGGACGTCCAGTTTTAACAGCACAAAAACCACAAGAACGAGTACAAATATTCCCTAGAATCATAAAAGTAGCTGTTCCTGCGCCCCAACATTCACCCATATTAGGACAATTTCCACTTTCACAAATCGTATGAAGCTTATGCTCAGAAACTATATTTCTTACTTTTTTATATTCTTCTCCTGTTGGTAATTTTACTTTCAACCAACTTGGCTTATTCTTCATCTTATTTTCTGAAGAAGGTATTTTTACTTCTTTGTTTTCCAATGTTATTCTGTTTTTTTACCCCCAAAATTAAGGGCTACATAAAAATTAAATAAAAATTGTTGATTAGGAGTGTCATCTCCCATAATCGGCACTTTTTGTAAAAAAGCATCTAATGTCATTCCTACTTCAAGTGCATTAATATTTTCAGGTTGGCGTGATGATTCAAAATTTAACCCTGCTTTAATTAATGCACCTGGGTAAAATCTACCATCTAAAAATCCCCTAAAAAAAGAAGCCTTTCCTATAATATCTCCTCTATCATGTATTTCTGGATTATATCGCTGAACTTCTGTAATTGGGAAGTTATCATCATCTTGTGTAATAACTTCTAAATAAACTGGTTTTGCATACGCAAATGTAATTCCCCAATTTAAAACATAAGAAATTGCTATTCCTCTTACACTTTGTTTACTTATAAAAGTATTATTATTTCCAATACTTGTTCTTAGAGCTAATAAGTAGTTTTGTTTTCCATAGAAATAACCACTCGAACCATTTAAAACAGAACTAAATGTTTTAATTTCTTTAGGATGCTTAAAGTTGGTGAATTCTAATTCATAAATACGACGACTAAAACCAGAAGTATATCTTCCATGTCGGTAAGTTAAACCCCAACCAGAAGTATGAATCATACCTCCATAAGTGTTTTCTTTTTTATAGATGGTTCTAGCTTCTTCAAATACAGTTTGTTGAGCACTTAAATGAAGTGTAAAAAAAATCAACCCTAGTATTATCCCTATTCTAAACATCTAGAAGCAAATTTAAACATAAATAATATGTAAACCTTATTTGTAGATATGATATAAAAGCAATTACATTTGAAAAAAAATAAACATGATTACATCAAAAATTACCTACTTAGGAAGTTTAAGAACTGAAGCTACCCATTTAAAAAGTGGAAAAACAATATTAACAGATGCTCCAACTGATAATCATGGTAAGGGTGAAGCATTTTCTCCTACCGACTTAGTCGCAACTGCTTTAGCAAGTTGTATGGTTAGCATTCTTGGTATAGTTGCCAATACGTCCAACATAAATTTAGGAAACATTGAAGCTGAAATAACCAAAATTATGAGCGCTAATCCTAGAAAGATTTCTGAAATTATTATTGATATTAGTTTTACAAATCAAACTTATACTGATAAGGAGAAAAAAGTCTTAGAAAATGCGGCCAGAACTTGTCCCGTTGCTTTGAGTTTAAACCCAGAAATAAAACAAACGATTTCGTTTAATTTTAAATAACTTTTTCAAGTTCTTTTACTGAGATACTGATGTGTGAAGCATTATAAATGCATTTACCATCTTTTACAACTAAAAGCTGAGGCGATTGGTGAGTAATATTTAACTCTGAAGCTATTTGGTTAGATATTTCTCTAAACGCTATTAAATCTAAATAATAAACAGGTAGTTCATTATCAAAATTCCAAGTTGATTCTAATCTAGATTTAGCAGCAAAACTTACAGGACACTGTGTGCTATGTTTGAATATAGCAACGCCTTTATTTTCTGGAAGAAAAGAATTTGAAATGATTTCGTTTAGCTGAGCTAAAGATTCAAGTTTTAACCAATTCATGGTTATTTACGCACGAACATTTTTACTTGTATCGGCTTTACCATAAGCAGGACAAGACTCGTGAGATTTACATGAAGAATAAACTAATGCTATTAAAAAAAGAGTAGCTGATGCGATTAAAACTTTTTTCATTCCTGAATGGTGTAATTTGTTAGTAAAAACCAAAAATAATAATAAATAATCATTTAACACTAATTTATTTTTTCACAACTATTTATTTTAACAGTTCAATGGAAGTTTGTTAACTATTCACATAGCCTTTATTCCTCTATTTTTTAGTTAATTTTGATGTGCATGCAAGTAATAAAAACTAATATCGAAAAAAGCTGGAAAAAAGTCCTGCAAAAGGAATTTAATAGCGATTATTTTATCAATATAAAATCCACTTTAATAAACGAACAAAAAAACTTTACCATATACCCTCCTAGCAAGGACATTTTTAAGGCTTTTAACACTACACCTTTTGATGATGTAAAAGTTGTTATTATTGGTCAAGATCCATATCATGGTATTGGACAAGCTCATGGTTTATCTTTTTCAGTTCAAGATGGCATCAAATTTCCCCCATCCCTAGAAAATATTTTTAAAGAATTAAAAACTGACTTAAACATTCCTTATCCAGCAAATGGAAATTTAACTTCATGGGCAAAACAAGGTGTACTTTTATTAAATGCTAGCCTAACAGTTAGAGAGAGCGACCCTAATTCACATCAAAATATTGGTTGGCAAAAATTTACCGATTCGGTTATTCAACAATTGTCAGAAAAACGAGAAGGTATTATATTTTTATTGTGGGGCGGATTTGCAAAGAAAAAAGGTGCAAAAATTGACAGAAAAAAACACCACATTTTAACTACTGGACATCCATCACCTTTAAGCGCGAACCGAGGTTATTGGTTTGGAAACAAACATTTTAGTAAAACCAACAAATTGTTAATATCCATGGGGAAAAATCCAATAGATTGGAATGTAAAATAATCCCTTCACTTTAAGCGTTGTACTATACAATTTTGGCTAAACTCAACTTCATATTATTTGTTCTAATTTTTAGTACTGCTCAACTTTTTGCACAAAAAATTGAGCTAAAATTGGTATTTAGTGATAGCCTAATAAAACCTTCAAAAATTATTAGCTACAATAAAATTATTAATCAGTTAGAATTAAAAACAGAACTAACAGCTATTGTAAATCAATTAAATAGTCAAGCTTATTTAACGGCAACTATAGATAGTGTTCTCATTGACTCTACTACCTATAAAGCATATATTCATTTAGGTAAACAGTACAAATGGACGTATTTAACCACAACCAATATTGATGAAGAAGTATTAAGTAAAGTTGGCTTTAGAGATAAAATCTTCATGAATCGACCTTTTAATAATAGACAACTCTATTCCTTTTATGAACGAATTATCACGCATTATGAAAATAATGGATTCCCATTTGCTTCATTAAAAATGGATAGCTTGGGCATTTATAACAATACCATTTCTGCTAATCTTAATCTTTCAAAAAATAAATTCTGTTTGGTTGATAGTGTTAAAATTATTGGCACAGCAACAATTTCTGATCGATACATCCAAAATTACATTCGAATAAAAAATGGAGATTATTACAATGAAACCTTAATAAAAACTATAAGCAATAGAATTAAAGAGCTTCCTTTTGTAGAGGAGGAACAACCATTTAAAATGATTTTCAAAGAAAATGAAAACGAGCTTCTTCTTAATCTTAAAAAGAAAAAAGCCAGTCGTTTTAATGGTGTTTTAGGTATTCAACCTGACAACAATACAGGCGAATTACGTTTTACCGGTGATGTAAAATTAAATCTTGTTAACTCATTTAAAAAAGGAGAAGAAATCGATTTTAACTGGAGATCTTTACAAAAAAGCACTCAAGATTTAAAAGCAAAATTTAGCTACCCCTTTCTGTTTAATACTCCTTTTGGATTAGATTTTAACTTTAAATTATTTAAAAAAGATACCACCTTTATAGATGTTTTTAATAAAATTGGAATTCGTTACATCCTAAAAGGGAATAACTATATGAGCGTGTTTTTTCAAAACAAATCATCGTCCCTATTATCTACTTCAGGTTTTGAAACGCTAACAGTTTTACCAAATTTTGCAGATATTTCTACTCAGCTTTATGGCATTAACTTTTATTATGCTAAACTAGATTATCGATTAAACCCTAGAAAAGGATACGAAATAGATACTGAAGGTGCGATAGGGACGAAAAAAATTAAAAAAAATAATGCCTTAGATGAAAGTTTGTATAATGACATAAAGCTCAAATCTAACCTTTATAATGTTAACTTAAACGCTAGTATATATCTTCCTATTAGAAACAGAAGTGTAATTAAAATTGGCACTCAAAATGGATTAACCTACAACGACAACCTTTTTGAAAATGAATTATTAAGAATAGGTGGTCTTTTTACATTAAGAGGATTTGATGAAGAATCAATTTATACATCATCTTATACTATTCAAACTATAGAATATCGTTTTATCTTAGAGCAAAACTCTTATCTTTATTTATTTGCAGATGGAGCATATTACGAAAATCGTAAAATCAATTCTAATATTTCAGATACTCCATATGGATTTGGAGCTGGTATGAGCTTTGAAACCAAAGCCGGAATTTTCTCTATTAGCTATGCTTTAGGTAAACAATTTGACAATCCAATGTTGTTTAAAAATGCAAAAGTTCACTTTGGTTTTGTGAACTACTTTTAAACTTAGATTTTACTTATCTTTGTTCGCTTGTAAACAATCATTTTAATGAAAAACATTATAAATCCTATCTATTTAGATGAAGAAAAAGTTCTTCAGCTAAAACACGATTTTGAAAATGGGAAACCATGTAAACATGTTGTTTTACCTAATTTTTTGGATGAAGAATTTGCGACTTCACTTTACGAGAATTTTCCTAAAATGGATATTTTAAATGTGAAGCGTAAAAGCTTAAACGAAAATAAAAACGAAGACTATCATTTTGATCGTTTTCATCCAGACTTTTTAGTAATAAAAAAAGCTTTAGCCCATCCTGATTTTATTAAAAATATAGAAACTATAACTGGTTTAACTGGTTTAGTTACATCTGATGACGCTTTAGGTGCTGGAGTTCATCAAGGCTCGAATGGAAGTTATGTTGATGTTCATATCGACTCTAACTACAACCCTATGGAAGACCTTTGGAGAAGGTTAAATTTTTTAATTTACCTAAATAAGGAATGGAAACCTGAATACGGCGGTGATTTAGAATTGTGGGATCAGAAAATGACAAAATGTGAAGCGACTATTCCTTGTGATTGGAATAGAGCTGTAATATTTTTAACTGACGAAACAACTCCTCATGGCTATGGAAAAATAACAGTTCCAGAAGGAGAGACACGAAAATCATTTTACACCTACTATTCTACTAAACCGGAAAAAGGTTTTAAGTATGTGGACTCTCATTTTAAAGCAAGACCAGATGATGCTATTGGTAAAAAAGTAGCAACATCTATAAAAGAACCTTTAAAATTAAATATCAAAAGATTATTAAAAAAACTAGGGATTACTTCTTTAGATTTTCAAGATAAAAACAAGAAAAAATTCTAATGGCGAGAAAAGATAGACCAAAATTTTCAAAAGAATCAACTAGAAAAGCTTTACGCGTATTCCAATTTATAAAACCATTTAGAGTTCCTTTTGGAATTGGAATGGTTGTTTTATTGTTCTCCACAGTGGCTATGTTAGCTTTTCCTAGAATATTAGGAAACTTAATGGATGCTGTAAAAAGCTCTTCTGACGCAGAAGTTAAATACTTTATCCAATTATTAATTGGATTGTTTTTTGTTATTGGTTTTTCTGCTTTTTTAAGAATTTATTTATTTGGAATTGTAGCTCACAAATCGTTAGCATTACTTAAGACAAAAACTTACCAGCATTTAATTTCATCTCCAATGAGTTTCTTTTCTCAAAAAAGAGTTGGTGAATTAAGCAGTAGAATTAGTGCTGATGTTTCATTATTACAAGAAACATTTACGATTACCATTGCTGAAATAATTCGTCAAATAATAACAATACCAGTTGGTTTATTTTTCTTGGTTTACATTTCTGGAAGGTTAACCGTTTTTATTATTGCATTAATCCCCGTTATTGCTTTAATAGGTGTTTTCTTTGGTAAGTTCATAAAAAAACTATCTGTTATTGCACAAGACGATATTACAGAATCTAACAAAGTGGTAGATGAAACTTTACATGGAATTGCTAGTGTAAAAGCGTACGCCAATGAGTTTTTTGAAATTTTACGCTACAATAAAAGTATAGACCAATCTGTAGCAACTTCAATTAAAAGAGCGAAATGGAGAGGAATGTTTATTGGCTTAATTATGTTTGTTGCTGGTTCTGGCTTAATGGCAATAATATGGTATGGTTTACACATGGTTGCGATTAACGAACTTGACCCAACTAAAGGTATTACTATAGGAGAATTATTACAGTTTGCTTTGTATGCTGCATTTATTGGTGTTTCGTTTGGAGGTACTGCCGATTTATTTTCACAACTACAAAAAGCGATTGGAGCTACCGAAAGTTTAATGGATATTTTGGAAGAAAAAACAGAAGATATCGCTTTAACAAAATCGAATTCAATTAAAATAGAAGGTAATTTAAGTTTTAATAATGTTAACTTTTCTTATCCTTCTAGAAGAGATATAGAAGTAATAAGGGATATTTCTTTTTCAGTAGAACATGGAAAGCAAATTGCTTTTGTTGGGCCAAGTGGAGCAGGTAAATCTACCATTGCAGCTTTAATTTTTGGTTTTTACAAACCCAATGAAGGAGATATCACAATTGATGGTATAGATTTTAATGAGTACCATCTATCAGAAATAAGAAGTCAGATGGCATTAGTACCACAAGAAGTAATGCTTTTTGGAGGAACCATAAAAGAAAATATTGAATATGGTAAACCTGGAGCAACTGACGAAGAAATTTTTGCTGCTGCTAAACAAGCCAATGCGTTAGAGTTTATTGAAAGTTTCCCTGAGAAATTTGAAACTATAGTTGGTGACAGAGGAATACAACTGAGTGGCGGACAAAAACAACGTGTTGCTATTGCTAGAGCAATATTAAGAGACCCTTCTATTTTGGTGTTAGATGAAGCAACAAGTGCTTTAGATAGCGAAAGCGAACGATTAGTTCAAGAAGCCTTAGAACGCTTAATGAAAGGACGTACATCTATTGTAATTGCACACCGATTAAGTACCATTAAAAATGCTGATAAAATATTGGTATTGGAAAACGGAAAAATTAAAGAAACTGGAACCCACGACGAATTGATTAAAAAGGAAAACGGGATTTACAAAAACTTGAGTAACATCCAGTTGATGGCGGTTTAAAATTTTTGTTACAATAAACTCTCAATTATCTTTTCAATAGAAAAACCATCTGCTTCAGCTTTGTAATTTCGTACAATACGATGTCTTAAAATTGGTTCAGCAACAGCTTTCACATCTTCAATATCTGGTGCATATTTACCATTAATAGCTGCATGGCACTTTGCTCCAATAATTAAATATTGAGAGGCTCTTGGTCCAGCTCCCCAACTTAAATAGTTGTTTACATTTTCGGTAGCAAACTCACTTCCTGCACGAGTACTTGTTGCCAACTTAACAGCATACTCAATAACATTATCGGTTACTGGCATTTTACGTATTAAGTTTTGAAAAAACACAATTTCTTCAGCACTCATAATGTGGTTTAATACCACATGATTATCAGTAGTCGTGCTTTTTACAATGGCTAGTTCTTCAGCATATTTTGGATAATCTACCCAAATGTTAAACATAAAACGGTCTAATTGTGCTTCTGGCAAAGGGTAAGTTCCCTCTTGTTCTATTGGGTTTTGTGTTGCTAATACAAAAAATGGGTTATCTAGCTTATATTGATGCCCCGCAGCAGTAACCGTTTTTTCTTGCATGGCTTCTAGTAAGGCTGCTTGCGTTTTAGGTGGTGTACGGTTAATCTCATCAGCCAAAATCATATTGGCAAAAATGGGTCCTTTTATAAATTTAAAATTCTTGTTCTCATCTAAAATTTCAGAACCTATAATATCTGAAGGCATTAAATCTGGTGTAAACTGAATACGGTTAAAGCTCAATCCTAATGCATCAGAAATGGTATTAATCAATAAGGTTTTAGCTAAACCTGGTACACCAACTAATAAGCAGTGTCCTCGACTAAAAACAGTAATTAATAGATTTTTAATTACGTCATCTTGCCCTACAATTACTTTCCCAATTTCTTTAGTTAGTAATTCGTATTTTTTTACAAAAGCATCAATTGCTTCAACATCATTTTGGTAAGGAGATTCAGCCATAGTTTATTATCAATTAATGATTCTAAAAATACTAAAAGTTATTAATTAGACCAGTTGTTATCA
The DNA here is from genome assembly GCF_007993035.1 of Vicingus serpentipes. Lineage (NCBI taxonomy): Bacteria > Pseudomonadati > Bacteroidota > Flavobacteriia > Flavobacteriales > Vicingaceae > Vicingus > Vicingus serpentipes. The sequence goes on along the minus strand of NZ_VOOS01000003.1, from coordinate 480,490 downwards.
AACGAGCAATTCATATACTCATCATCAATTTTAATAAAAGTAGTCTTTATCTTATCTTTAATCCACTTTTGATTTGCCTCATTTTGCTTTCCAGCTAAAGCAGCTTCTTGTATTCTAGCGTAATCTGTTTCAAACTTAGCCTTATGAGGTTCAGTTTTACTTAGTAGTTTAATAATTCTATATCCTTTCTTTCCATCAAACGATTCGGCTGGTACAGGTTTAGATATCTCTCCTGGTTTCATATTATCTATAATATAAAATATTTGAGGATCAACTTGTTCTATATCTAAAATTGATGTACCTGTTTGAGGGCTCACCATTAACCCATCACTATTCTTTGTTTGTTTATCGTCAGAATATTTAAACGCCAATTCACCAAAAGTTAAAGTATCAGTTGTTATTAAATTATAGATACTATCTGCTTTTTGCTTTGCTAATAAAATTTGTTCCTCTTCTACTTGAACTTTAATTAAAATGTGCCGAGTATTTATTTTCTGTCCTCTTCTTTCTATTAATTGAATAATATGAAACCCAAATTGTGATTCAACTATTTCAGAGACTGTGCTGTTTTTTAATTTAAAAGCGGTGGTAGAATATTCTGGAACTAAATCAGCTCTTCCTAAAAAACCAAGTTCTCCTCCTTTTTTAGCAGAGCCTTCATCTTCAGAATATAAAACAGCTAACGTAGAAAATTGTTCTCCATTTATTATTCTTTCTCTAATTCCATTTAAACGCTCTCTAGCTTGATTTTTAGCAGCATCGCTCTCTTTTGCATTTATTAATATTTGAGCCACCTCAACTTCTGAATTAACTGTTGGTATGCTATCTTCTGGTAATCCTTTATAAAAGTTCTTTACTTCTTCTGGGGTTACTTTCACCCCTCCTGTAATATTTCCTTGCATCATCTGAACAATTAATTGTTCTTCAACAATAACTCTAAACTCATTCTTAATTTCAATCATCGATTTTTTATAGTATTGTTCTAAACGTTGTTCTGAACCAACTTGAGAAATAAAATAGTTTAATCTTCTATTCATCTCCGATTCAACTTGAGCCTCTGTAACCTCTACGCTATCAATTGCTGCTTGGTTTAACAATAATTTTTGAAACAAAACCTCTTCAAATAATTGACATTTAGCAGCATCATCAATAATAACCCCTTGAGCTTTTAAAGATGTAATCTGATTTTCAATTTCAGATTTTAAAACTATTTTATCACCAACTGTAGCTACAATTCCATCTATCACTTTTCCACCTTCATTTTGTGAAAAACCAACCAAACTTGTGAATAGTAATGAAAATGCAATTAAGCTATTAAGGTTTATTTTCTTCATTTTTATATATTTCAAATTCTTTTTTCTGTAATGCTTCTTGATACAATTCTTGCTTCATTTTACTTACCAACTCCAACTTCCTTCTATTAATAATAATGTTTTTTATATTCTTTTTCTCAAAGCTAAGAGGCGAAACATCTGTTTCAAGCTTATAATCTTTAAAATATACAAAATAGTAAGATAATGAATCTTCTATTTCAGTATACTTAACATTTTTTAAATAACCTGATTTATCACTAACATTGATCGGTACTTCTTTTAATACTTCATCAAACAATATCCACTCATTTTCATTTAAGTGAAACTTTTCAGCAAATTGATGAGAAAACTCTTTTAGCTGTTCTACATCTTCTGCTTTAGTAGATTTATAATACTTTCTAATCTTTTTAATATTTGGTGCCTGCTTTGTTACTTTCAAATATCTTACCTTAACAATATCGTCTTTTAAATCAAAATTATGTTCATTTTGTTCATAATATAACTTAATTTCTTGATCAGAAACATTAGTATCTAATCGTTGATTAATTAATTCTCCTTCATAGGTATAAATAACCAAGGTATTTCTATAATCTTCTAATTGTTTAGTGAAATTTTTTTGTTCTGATTTTAAATTCAATTCAGCTTTTTCAAGTATCAAATTTTGTTTAATCCACTTTTGGATATAATTATTAGCAATCAATAAACTATCTTCAGTAGAAGCATCAAAAGGGATTACTTCTTTTAGTTCTGAATCAAATAAAATTTTATTTTGAACTCGAGCAATAGCATTTTCTTCAATTTTTTCTTCAAATAAATTGCATGAAACAAAAGAAAAGGTTATAAATAATATGAAGATTAAATTTCTCATTAGTTTAAAGTCAATAAAAAGAGCTGTGAATTACAGCTCTTTTTATTTTATTACTTTACAAGTTTTAAAGCTTCATTATTTACAGTAACCTTATAATTGCTTTTTAGATTTTCTACCCATTCTTTTTCTAAATAATTTTGATAATCTGATGTAACTAAACCTCTAACTTCATTTAACTGCTTAGGTTCTGGCTTTAAAACTTCATTTATCACCACAATATTTACATTTTTATCTGCAACATTTTTAATAGTAGTACCTGCTTTCCATTCAACTTTATCAACCAATTCATTTTGTCCTTTTTCATATTTACCCTCCTCAATAGATAAAGCTAATTGACTATCAACATTTACCATTTTTAAAATGTCATTATTAGAATAACCTTTCTTAGCTTTCTTTTTTAAGATTTTTTCTAAGTTAGCCGCTACTTTTTCATCACTACATTTATAAATAGTTACATCAGCTCTCTCTCCCCACATGTAATTATTTTTGTTTTTATCATAAAAAGCTTGTAAACCTGTAGAATCTTTTATTGCTTTAGACCAAACTTTTTTATCTGTCAACTCGAATAATAAAATTCCATCTCTATATTCTTGATATAATAATTTATATTCTAGATTGGTTTTAGGTAAACGATTCTCTTTAAATTTAAGTGCTTCTTCTTCCAATACTTGGCTGTATAATTTATTCACTAACTCAACAACTTTTGGAGCATTTTTTGGATTAACTTTTGGTTTATTTTGCTCTAAGTATTGAGCAAAATCAGTTTGAGTAAATTCAATTTTATCTCCATCAGCAGCATAGAATCCAAACATTAATTTCGTTAGTGATTTTGCTTTTTCAGCAGTCCAAGTGCCATTTAATAAATCATCTTCAGAAATAATTTTATAAAAATCGTTACGTTCAGATAAATTCTCAACAAACTTATTTTCAGTTTTAATTCTATCAATAACTACATCTTTACTTTTGTTTGCTCTTGAATCTCTACTTACTTTAGATTTTAATGAATTGTATAAATTCTCGTAAGAATCCAATTCAATTAATTCTAAACGTTGAATAATGTGGAAACCATAATCTGTTCTTATTGGAGTACCAATAGCTCCATCAACTGTTAAAGCAAATGCTGATTCTTCAAATTCGGCAACCATCTTACCTGCTGTAAATGGAGCTAATTCACCACCTCTTGAACCTGAATTTTTATCATCAGAATATTGTTTAGCTAATGCTTTAAACTGACTAGGATCTTCTTTAAGTTTTGAATAAATCTCATTTATTTTAGTCTCTTGCTCTTTCACTTTTTCTTCGGTGGCATCTTTTGCACACTGAAGCATAATATGAGCAACTCTAATTGTTCCTCTTGCTTGTCGCTTATCATTTAATTTAATAATATGATAACCAAACCTTGTTCTAACAGGATTTGAAATTTCACCAACTTTTAAATTATACGTTGCCGTTTCAAAAGGATAAACCATATGAAGAGCTGAAAAATAACCTAAATTTCCTTTATTAGTTTTTGCTGAAGGATCAGAAGACATTTCTTCTGCAACTTTTTCAAAAGACTCTCCTTTCATTATTCTTTGTTTAGCTTTTAAAGCTAAATTATAGGCTGCTAAAGTATCTTTAGGTAATGCATCAGCCCCAACATTAAATAAAATATGACTGGCATTTACATCAAATTTCATTCTTTCGTAAGCTTCTTTTATTAATCCTTCTGTCACTTCTCTATCCGATAAGTATGGTTGAATTAATTGCTTTCGATATCCTTCCAATTCTTTTATGAAAGCAGCAGTCGTATCATAACCTAACTCTTCAGCTTCAGTTACTTTAAGTTTAAATTTAATGTATAAGTCTAAATATTCTTTAACTGACTCTTCAGTTATTTTAGTGTCTTTCGTATTGTTCTTTTTAAATATGGCATTGAACTCAGACAATAAAACATTTTTATCTTTTATGGTTAATAAAATAGGATCATTATCTTGAGCTTTTGCTAAAAATGATGTTAGTGCAATTAATAGTAATAAACTTATTTTTCTCATAATACTTTACCTTTTTATAATTATATAAATAATAAAATTTTAACGTCTTGAATAATTAGGTGCTTCTCTTGTAATTGTAATATTATGTGGATGACTCTCTGTAAATCCTGCACTTGTTATTCTTACAAATTTTGCATTTTTTAATTCTTCTAAATTACGTGCCCCACAATATCCCATTCCAGCTCTCAAACCTCCTACCATCTGGTAAATAACTTCACTTAAAAACCCTTTATAAGGTACTCTTCCCGAAATTCCTTCAGGAACCAATTTACTGATATCATCTTCAGCATCTTGAAAATACCTATCTTTTGAACCTTTTTGCATTGCTTCAATTGACCCCATTCCTCTGTATGCCTTAAATTTTCTTCCTTCGTAAATAATAGCTTCTCCTGGAGACTCATCTACACCTGCAAACAAAGAACCAGCCATAATTGAATCTGCTCCTCCAGATAATGCTTTAACAATATCTCCTGTAAAGCGAATTCCACCATCTGCAATTAATGGAACATCTGTTCCTTTTAACCCTTCAGCTACCATCATAACCGCAGATAATTGAGGCACACCAACACCAGCGATTATTCTAGTTGTACATATAGAACCTGGACCAATACCAACTTTTACTGCGTCTGCACCAGCATCAGCTAAATCTTTAGCCGCTTGTGTAGTTGCTATATTACCAACAACAACTTGTAAATCAGGATAAACTGATTTAACTTTTTTTAATGTATCTATCACTCCTTTCGAATGACCATGAGCAGTATCAATTACTATAGCGTCGACTCCTGCTTTATAAAGTGCATCTACTCTATCCATAATATCTGCAGTTACACCAACACCAGCAGCAACTCTTAATCTTCCATAAGTATCCTTACAAGCATTAGGTTTCAATTGTACCTTAGTAATGTCTTTGTATGTAATTAAACCTTTTAACTTATTATTGGCATCAACTACTGGTAATTTCTCAATTTTATGTTGTTGCAATATCTCTCTTGCTTTATCTAAATCTGTTCCTTCAACTGCAGTTATAATATTATTACTAGTCATAACATCTCTAACAGGAGTTGTCATAACTTTCTGGAATCTTAAATCTCTATTTGTTACAATTCCAACTAAATTATTTTCTGAATCAACAACTGGTATGCCTCCAATTTTAAATTCACTCATTAGTTTTAATGCGTCTCCTACATTTGAATCAACAGAAATTGTAACAGGGTCTTGAATCATTCCACTTTCTGAACGTTTTACTTTTCTAACTTTGTCAGCTTGTTCTGCAATAGTCATGTTTTTGTGTAAAACACCTATTCCTCCTTCCTGAGCAATAGCTATTGCTAGTTTAGATTCTGTTACAGTATCCATTGCAGCAGAAACCACAGGAATATTCAACCTTATTTTTTTTGTAAATTGTGTTGAGATATCAACATCTCTAGGTAAAACTTCTGAATAAGATGGTGCCATTAAAACATCATCATAAGTTAATCCTTCTCCTATAAATTTATCTGATAATTCACTCATAATTGCTTTCTAAAAATTGAGGCGAAAGTACTAAAAATAGTTCATTTCAACACGTTAAAATTTGTTAATCATTGTAACTTCAACATCTAAAGTTTATTGTAATTTTACTTTTATGAACTCAAACAATATTTTCCCAATCTTCAGAAAATATAAAAATGAAAAATCATTTTTTAAAATTATTTCCAAAACTGAATTTGAGGAGGTTAAATTATTAAAAGATAAAGCTGAAATTCATCACTTTACAGCAAACATTTTACCTGATTTCAACTTCATTTCAGATATGATTAGTGATTTTGAACCCTACTGGGAAATTTCATCTGAAAAAGAATTTGAAACAATAAAATCAAAAATTTAGTTTTTTTCTGATTTTACTAACTTTGAAGAAAAATATAATTATGGAAGATTTTTTAGCAAAAGAATTTTATTACAACACCGTTGGTGATTGGTCTATTACCTTTCTTATAATACTTGGAGCTGTAATTATAGGTAAAATTGTATACTGGTTTTTTGGTAAAATAGTAAAAAAACTTACGAGCAAAACAAAAACAAAAATTGACGATATAATTGTTGACATGATAGAAGAACCTATTGTCTTAGCAATTACAATTTTTGGCTTATGGTATGGATTAAACCGATTAGAATTTACTGATTTTTGGTATGCTTGGATGGGAAAAGTTTATCACATCTTAATTGCAATTAATATTACATGGTTAATTGCTCGATTGGTAGATGCAATTATAGAGGAATACATTGTTCCATTAACCGAAAAAACTGAAAGTGATTTAGACGACCAAATAATGCCTATTGTTCAGAAAGGATTAAGATCTATAATATGGATTTTGGGAGTAATTGTCGCTCTAAATAATGCTGGTTATGATGTTGGAGCTTTAATCGCTGGTTTAGGAATTGGAGGGTTAGCATTAGCTATGGCTGCAAAAGACTCTGTATCCAACATTTTTGGCGGTATTATGATTTTTACCGACAAACCTTTTAAGGTAGGAGATAGAATTAAAATTGGAGGTTTTGATGGCTCTATAGAAGAAATTGGAATTAGAATTAGTAGAATGAGAACCCTTGAAGGAAGATTAGTAACAATTCCTAACTCTCAGTTTATAGGTAATATGGTTGAAAATGTTACAGCTGAACCAACTAGGAAAGTAATTTTAAATATTGGATTAATTTACGATACTACTGCTGAACAAGTAGAACAAGGCATTTCTTTATTAAAAGAAATTGCAGCAACTAACGAAAATGTTGAAAACAATTTTTTAGTTTCTTTTAATGCCTTTGGTGATTTTTCTTTAGGAATTCTTTTTATCTATTACATTAAAAAGGAAGGAGATATTCTTCAAACCCAAACAGAAATTAACTTAGAAATTTTAAAACAATTTAATGCTAAAGGTTTAGAAATGGCATTCCCCACTCAAACTATTTATACAAAATCCTAGAAAGAAAGAAAAATAATTAACAAATAAAAAAGGCAGCTATATAGCTGCCTTTTTTATTTGTTATGCTTTAATTAATTCTTACCAATTAGGGTTACATATCCGGTAACTAATTTTTCTTCATTACTACATACATCCGTATATCTCAACTCATAAAAATAAGTACCATCATTTGAACCTTTACCGTCCCAATTATCTTGAGCATCTGTAGATTCAAAAACTGTTTGACCCCATCTATTAAAAATTCTTATACTATAATCCTGAGTTTGATCAATTCCTAAGAAAACCAATTCATCATTCATACCATCTCCATTTGGTGTAAACACATTTGGTATTATTCCAGATGATTCTTCCAATTCTATAAAGTCAGCATTGTATGAAAATGATTTAGCACCACAATCATCATTAAATAATGTTACAACAATTGTATAATTTCCAAACGTAGCATATTCATATGAAATTACTGTATCTTCACTAAATGTAGTTCCATCTCCCATATCCCAGAAAATAGAATCTGCATTTGCTAATGAGGCTGCTAACTCGACTTTATAATCTACAGCCTCACATGGAACTGGTGGCACATAATCCATGCTTACATTTATAGCTGGTAATGAATTAATAACCACATCAAAACTAGCAGTCTCATAAATATTACATGTAGATGAATCAATAGCTGTAAAAGTTACAGTATAAGTTCCGTTACTTGCATAAGTATAAGTTGGATCTATTTGAGTGGATGTTCCTACTCCATCACCAAAATCCCATATATTTTGTGGAGGCCCAGGATTTCCAGATGAAAAGTCAACTGTTAAATTACCTTCACATTCATTAATTGAATCAGGAACAACAGCTGTTACAGCTGTAAAAACAGGATTAAAATGAACTGTATCAGTTAAAGTAGCACTAGTATTACATTGTAAGTCATAAGCTTCAAATGTCACTATAAAATCTCCATTTGAAGTATAAGTATGATTAACCAATGTATCATTAATATATGTAGTTCCTTCTCCCATACTCCAATACAATGAATCTGCTCCAGTACCTGTAAATGCCAAACTTACAGTCAACGAATCTTGACAATCATTGTATGGAGGAATAGTAAATTGAGCATCTAAAACCTCTGCTGGAGTTAAAGTAATGTCAAAATAAGCTGTATCTGCAATATTACAAGTGTTTGAATCGATTGCAACATACATTACAGTATAACTTCCTGTATCAGCATAAGTATAGGTTACATTATCTAATGTAGATGTGTCATTTGGAGCAATATCTCCAAAATCCCAAAAACTATTTGGAGGAGGAGTTCCTCCAGATGTGAAGTCAACACTGAATGGCGCCCCACAAAATTCCTGATCTCCTGGAGTTGTAGCTGTTACAGCTGTAAAAACAGGGTTAAAACGAATTGTATCTTTAATTGTATTAAATCCTCCACAGGCAAAATCATATGCTTGAAAAGTAAGAATATAATTTCCGTTTGTATAATAAGTATATGAAATCAATGTGTCATTAATAAATGTGTCTCCATTGCCCATATCCCAATACAATGAGTCAGCTCCTGAGCCTGTGAATGCTAATAGAATGGTTAAACTATCTTGACAAGGGTTATAAGGTGGTATATCTATTTGTGCATCTAGTGTTCCTGTTTGTATTACATCTACAGTAAAATAAGCTGTATCAGCTTGAACACATGGAGATGGATCATCAGCCACATACATAACAACATAAGTACCTGAATCTGCATAAGTATGATTAACAGTATCTAGATTTGTTAAAATAGTTCCATCTCCTAGATCCCAATAACTTGCAGGTGGTGGATTTGGACCTGTGTTAAATGTTACATTAAAAGGAGATCCACATAATTGGATATTTGAAGGTACATCAGCAGTTGTTGCATCTAACGCTCCATTAGAAGAGAAACTACCTGCTTCTAAAAAAACTCCTGAATCATAACCTCCATCACCAGCATCTGCAATTGCCATCTTAATATGATAGGTTAAACCACAAACTACTGGAGCAATAACTGGAAGTGAAACTGTTCTTCCATCATAAGTATAATTTGAAACTCCAGGATGATTAACATAAAATACATTATAAGATGTCCATGCTGGATCTATTGCATTACAGTTGGAAGCAGTCCCACTAGAACCTGCAACACCTAAATTTATTGTGTTAATTGCAACTGCTGTATTTGTAAAAGTTCCAGGAATAGAAGGATTAGGTACTAATGCAATATTTTGAGAATTATAAGTACCCCCTAATGGATTAGTGCCAGTTAAAAAAAAACCAAAAACATCATTATACCCCGAACAAACAAACTCATTATATTCTTCAGAAGCAAAAACATAATTAAAACTCAAAGTGTCTCCTAAAGGAATAAAATCAAACTCAACTATTGTTTGATCATAAAGAGTATTTGTAGCAATAACCGACAGATCTGGATCTTGACCAGAATTTCCTCCTCCACCTAGACTCGAACTACCTGAAGTATTATTCTGTGAAGCTAAATCAATATCTCCTGAGCCTAAAATTAATCCATTTGGCAATCCAATACTTGATGATGCATCAGTAAATTCACCAACCATCGGTTCATTCACATTTGCAGGATTGCCATTAATAGTTATATTACTTACAGATACTCCTGACCCTAATAAAACATTTTGAATATAATATTCAACAGTATTGGAATTATCAGTTACTACTTGAGCTTGTGAGAATAAGCTTAAGAAAAATAGTGTGCATAATATATATATATATTTCATATGTTTGATTTAAAGCATTTTATATATTAATCATCTAAAATATAAACATATTTTTAATATTCAAATTAAGTTAAAAAAAAAAGAGAAAATCGAATGATTTTCTCTTTTTAATGCAATTATTTAACAAAAAATTAATTCTTTCCAATTAGGGTTACATATCCGGTAACTAATTTTTCTTCATTACTACATACATCCGTATATCTCAACTCATAAAAATAAGTACCATCATTTGAACCTTTACCGTCCCAATTATCTTGAGCATCTGTAGATTCAAAAACTGTTTGACCCCATCTATTAAAAATTCTTATACTATAATTCTCAGTATTATCTACTCCTAAAAAGACTAATTCATCATTAAAGCCATCTCCATTAGGTGTAAAAACATTAGGAACAATACCTGATGATTCAGCTAACTCAATAAAAGTTGCTCCATTAGAAAATACTTTAGGAGCACATCCTTCTTTAAATAAAGTAACAGTAATTGCATAAGTTCCCGGACCAGCATATTCATAAGAAATTATTGTGTCATTAATAAATTCTGTCCCATCACCCATCGTCCAATAAATAGAATCAGCTCCTTCTGCATTTGCAGCTAATTCAACTGAATAATTTATTGCTTCACAAGGAACTGGCGGAACATATTCAAAATTAACACTCAACTCTGGTATTAAATTCACTGTAATTGGGAAATACATTGTATCAGCAATATTACAAGTATTAGAATCAATTGCTACAAAAAATCCATTATAAGTACCAGAAGTTAAATAAGTATGAACTGGGTCAATACTTGTTGAAGTATTTCCATCTCCAAAATCCCAATAATTTTGAGGAGGAGCTGGATTTCCAGATGAAAAATTAACAGCTAAATTAGAACCACAAACATCAACATTAGGGTTGATTGAAGTGTTTACTTGTGCATTAGTAGGGAAAAAACGTACTGTATCACTAATTGACTCAGTAACATTACAATCAAAATCATAAGCAAGTAGTTCAATAATAAATTCACCTGGTGTGGTGTAGGTATAATTAACATTTTGATCATTAACAAAAACATCTCCATTCCCCATATTCCAATACAATGAATCAGCTCCAGTTCCTGTAAAACTAAGATTGACATTCAAAGTAGATTGGCATGGATCATAAGGAGGTATTACAAATTGAGCGTCTAACTCCTCAGGTTGAATTATTGAAATATTAAAATACGCAGTATCAGCAATATTACAAGTTGACGAATCAATTGCAACTGACATTACAACATAACTTCCTGTATCTGCATAAGTATGTGTTGGAGTGTAATCAACACCTATTCCTAATGTTGTTCCATCTCCAAAATCCCAAAACGTATTTGGAGGCGTTCCTCCGGCGTCAAAATCAACATTAAAAGGAGCAGCACATATCGTTTGATCTCCTGGATCAACTGCTGTTACTGAAGTAAACACTGGATTAAAATCTATTGTATCCATTATTGTAGCACTTGTACTACAAGCAAATTCATACGCTTGCATCTCTACATAATATGTTCCTGGAGTATTATAAGTATAGCTAAAATTAACACTATCAATATAAGTTGTGCCATCACCCATATTCCAATATAAAGAATCTGCTCCTGCTCCTGTAAATGAATAATCTACAGTTAAACCACCGGTAGTACATGGATCATAAGCAGGTATTACGATTTGTGCATCTAACGCAGCTGGTTGAATAAGAGTAATATTAAAATATGCTGTATCAGCAATATTACATGTTGAAGAATCAATTGCTACTGACATTACAACATAACTGCCTGTATCTGCATATGTATGTGTTGGAGTGTAATCAACACCTATTCCTAATGTTGTTCCATCTCCAAAATCCCAAAATGTATTTGCAGGAGTACCTCCAGCATCAAAATCTACATTAAATGGTGCATTACATATTGTTTGATCACCTGGATCAACTGCAGTAACAGATGTAAATACAGGGTTAAAATCAATAGTATCTATTATTGAAACAAACCCTCCACATGCAAATTCATAAGCTTGCATCTCTACATAATAAGTACCCGGAGTATTATATATATAGTTAAAGTTAACACTATCACTATAGGTAGTTCCATCACCCATATCCCACCAAAGTGAATCTGCTCCAGAGCCTGTGAAATTATAGTTCACAGTTAAACCACCAACAGAACACGGGTCATAAGATGGTATATTAATTTGAGCATCTAATGTACCTGTTTGAATAACGTCTACTGTAAAATAAGCTGTGTCAGAAAAATTACAAGAGTTAGAATCAATTGCTACAGACATCACTATATATGTACCAGAATCTGCATAAGTGTGAGTTGGATTATAATCAACTCCTACTCCAAGTGTAGTTCCATCTCCAAAATCCCAATAAGTATTCGGAGGTGTTCCTCCTGCATCAAAAGTCACATCAAAAGGTGGATTACATAATGTTTGAGGCCCAGGATCAACTGCAGTAACAGACGTAAATACTGGGTTAAAATCTATAGTATCCTTAATTGATACAAATCCACCACATGCAAATTCATAGGCTTGCATCTCTACATAGTATGTGCCAGGTGTGTTATAAGTATAACTAAAGTCAACACTATCAATATATGTTGTGCCATTACCCATATCCCACCAAAGAGAATCGGCTCCAGTTCCTGTAAAGTTATAATCTACAGTTAGTCCTCCAACAGTACAAGGATCATAAGGAGGTATATCTATACTTGCCGTCAATGTTCCTGTTTGGATAACATCTACAGTGAAATATACTGTATCAGCAATATTACATGAAGAAGAGTCGATAGCTACATACATTACCGTATAAGTACCAGAATCAGCATAAGTATGTGTTGGAGTATAATCAACCCCTACCCCTAAAGTTGTTGCATCTCCAAAGTCCCAATAAGTATTAGGTGGAGGAGTTGTTCCTGCATCAAAATTAACATCAAACGGAGGGTTACAAAGTGTTTGAGGTCCTGGGTCAATTGCGCTTGCAGTAACTCCTTGAAAATCTAAACCAATTTTTATGGCTCCGAAATTACAATTAGAGGATCCGTTAGTGCTAGAGTATGCTCCAGGCGAAGTAGGAAAATTATTACCACCTCCACAAGCAGCACAAACGCCTTGGTAAATTGTTCCTTTCTTATCAAAACGAGAAGTACCACCATCAACATGTTCGTCAGAAGAAGCATCCCCAAAGTATGTACCATACAATAAACTTTGAGCATCTCTCTCTAATACAATAAAATAAAAGTCACTACCATCAGTTGTTCCATCTATTGCATTCGCAGTTACAGGCATACCTGTAGTTGACCCTTCATTGTTAGAGCCCCCTCCCCAACCTGCTACATAAATATTACTACAATTATCAACTAAAAACGCTGTAATAGAAATATCTACGGCAGTATTTGAGCCTGAACCGAAAACCGTACTAAAATCTGTAGTGGTTAAATCACCACTCATTTTATGAATAAATTGAGGTGAATTTGCATTACTATAAACTCCTCCAGAAACAGGATAAGCACCTTTTGACTGTCCAGTTGCAAAAATATCACCAAATTTATCTACTTCTAAAATATAAGCTTGATCATAAGAATTTGTACCAATATAAGTTAATGCATTTAATGACCCATCTGCATTATTTAAAACACCAATATACCCATCTGTTGAACCTCCATAAGTAGGCTTTATAACACCCGGAGTCGTTCCAATATCATTACTTACTGTACCTCCACATACTGCCACAGTATTATTCGACTCATTCACCCTTATAGAATATCCAGCATCACCGCTAGAACCTCCCATATATGTAGACCAATGCAAAACATCTAGAGTTGCTGAAAATTTTGAAACTACAGCGTCATAATTACCTGCTCTATTTGGTTGATGACAACCTGCAGTTGTAGGATAATTTGTAGAGTTTGAAGTAGAAGCAATATAAATATCTCCATTATTATCAATTACTACCTCTCCTCTATTTTCATCAGAGTAGTTAAAGTTTAAATTTGTATTTAATGATAAACCGTCATTTCCACTTCCTCCAATATATGTACTTCCTATTAAAGCATTTCCTGCTGCATTTAATTTAGTAACGAAAATATCAGACCCTCCTGTAAATTGTGCTGAATTCGGACTGACAGTATTACCTCCACTATGAGAAGTACTATATGCCCCTGGACTTGTAGGGAAATTAGTAGAGGCTGTTACTCCTAAAATTACAAGTTCACCTGCTGCATTTGTTACTAAACTATGGGGCTGATCTGCTCTACTGCCTCCTAAATAAGTTGCATATACTCTTGCAGTTCCAGTTGGATTATATTTTATAATTGCAGCATCTATTACACCTCCAAAAGAAACATCATAAGCACCTGCTGTAGTTGGAAAACCACTTGCAAATGCTATACCTCCTCCATAAAAATTTCCATTATCATCGTAAGTTGCTGTAAACCCCCAGTTATCAGCTGTAGAGCCTGTTAAAGTTGAAAACACCCAAGTTGGATCAATAATTAGTTCTTCATTTGTATTATATCCGTCAGGAAATGTAAAAGAAACGTTATTTCCATTTAAAACAAACTTACATCTTACATTGGTTTTTACCCCATTTATTGTTTGATAAGCTACTGGTGCTAGTTCTTTCACATGCGTATTTGGCAACTCTACTTCTAATGAACCATTATTTAAACTTAAAGATGAAACACCTTCATAGTTTATAAGAATATCATTAGGATTACCCCCTACTTTTACAATAAAATCATATTTCAAAAAATCATCTTTAGGATAAACTTCTGCATCAATATTATCATAAATATTATTATAATTTAAATGATAGAAAGACTTAACACCTGAAGCCCATTTTGTAGGATCATTACCTCTTAAATAATTTTTAACTCCTTCCATTTCCTCATTCCCAGATACCGAAACTGATGAATTTGAATTTACAAAATTCATTTTATAAACATTTTTCCTTAACATTAGTTCAGAGTCATCAGCAAGCTCTCTACCTTTTTTCGTATGTCTCCTCTGGTATAGCTGATTTAAGTCTTCTTCAGAATAAAGGTCAAATGTAAATGCATTTGATTCAAAATAAATATCTCCAACATGAAGTTTTGTATGATATTTAACAACTTTATTTATCTGACCTTTATTTTCTGTAAAATGAAAATCTGATTCAGAATTTTTATGCCCATGAGCAAAAGTGAATACATTTGCTAAAGTTAGCAAGGCTAGTAAGAAAATATTCTTCATATTTTTATTCAATTTAATTTATGTTTTGAGAGTAGACTACTATATCTACATTAAAGTTGCACCGAATATATAAAAAAAAGCACATTAATGTGCTTTTTTTATAGTATTAACAAATAATTAATTTCGACGAATAATATTTAACAAATTATTTTATTCAAAAAACAAAGAGGCTAAAACAAGATTTCTTTAATTTAAACTAGCCAACTGCTCCTCTAAAACTTTAATTTTAGCTTCAGCATCTATTTTTTTCTTTTGCTCTGCAGCTACTACTTGCTCTGGTGCACCTGAAACAAATTTTTCGTTACTTAATTTTTTATTTGCAATATTTAACGACCCTTTTGCATATTCTAATTCAGCTTTAATCTTTTCAATTTCAGCCTCTACATCAACATTTCCTGCTAAAGGAATATAATACTCATTACTTTTTACTACAAATGAGAAAGCTCCATCAACTTTATTATCAACATAAGTTAAGCTTGATAAATTAGTTAATTTACTAACTAAAGTATCTAAATCTAGATTAATATTTTCGTTTTTCTTAACCAATAATTCAATCTGGTCTTTATTAGCTATATTTTTCGATTTACGTAAAGTTCTTATTTCAGAAATAACATTTGTGGTATACTCAAAATCAGCTAACAAATGCATATTAACTTTACCAGTTTTTGGATAATCCAACAACATAATTGTTTCACCTTCTTTTCTTTCTTCAATATTTTGCCATAACTCCTCCGTTACAAATGGCATAAAAGGATGCAATACTTTTAATAGTTGTTCGAAATAGTTAATAGTAACTTTAAGAGTAGCTTTATCAATTGGCTTTAAGTACTCTGGCTTTACACATTCTAAGTACCAAGAACAGAAGTCGTTCCATATTAATTTATAAGTACTCATTAAAGCATCTGACAACCTATATTTTGAAAAATTGTCTTCAATAGAAATTAATGTTCCATTTAATTTAGAATCGAACCATTCAATAGCAATCTTAGCACTTTCTGGCTGTGTTAATGACTCATCAACTTCCCAACCTTTTACCAATCTAAATGCATTCCAAATTTTAGTTGAAAATTTACCCCCTTGTTCTAATAAAGACTCATCAAACAATAAATCATTACCTGCAGCTGCACATGAAAGCATCCCAAAACGAACACTATCAGCACCATAAGTATCAATTAAACCCAAGGCATCAGGAGAATTCCCTAGAGATTTACTCATCTTTCTTCGCTGCTTATCTCTCACCATCCCGGTAAAATAAACATCCTTAAAAGGTTGTTCATTTTTAAATTCATATCCTGCAAATATCATTCGAGCAACCCAAAAGAAAATAATATCCCAACCTGTAACCAAAACATTAGTTGGGTAATAATAGTCTATTTCTGTTTTATCTTCTCCAAATCCATCAAATACAGAAATTGGCCATAACCAAGAAGAAAACCATGTATCTACAACATCTTCATCTTGTCTTAAATCATCTAACTTTAAACTTGAATTACCTGACTCTATTTTAGCTAACTCTAAAGCTTCTTCTTTAGTCTCCGCAATAACATAATCGTTAACTTCATTATAATAATAAGCGGGGATTTGTTGTCCCCACCATAGTTGACGAGAAATTGGCCACTCTCTAATATTCTCTAACCAGTGATTATAAGTGTTTTTAAATTTTGATGGATAAAACTGTATGTCATCATTCATTACATGTTCTAAAGCTGGCTTTACCATTTCATCCATCTTTACGAACCATTGAAGAGACAATTTAGGCTCAACTACTGTATCAGGATTTCTTTCTGAAAAACCAACATTATTTGTAATTTCCTCAACCTTAACTAACTGCCCTTTCTCTTCTAATAATTTAGCTACTTTTTTACGAACAACAAAACGATCCTCTCCTACGAATATTCCTGCAACCTCACTAATAGTTCCATCATCATTAAAAGTATCTATCACTTCTAAATTATGACGTTGTCCAATTTCATAATCATTTGTATCATGTGCTGGAGTAACTTTTAACATTCCTGTCCCAAACTCAATATCTATATAATCATCACAAATAATTGGCACTTCTCTTCCAACCATTGGAACAATTACTTTTTTACCATGTAAATGAAAGTAACGTTCATCTTTTGGGTGAACACATACTGCACTATCTCCCATTATTGTTTCAGGACGAGTTGTAGCTATTACAATGTATTCATCACTATCAGCTAATTTATATTTAACATGATACAATTTAGACTGAACATCTTTACGGATTACTTCTTCATTAGATAAAGTTGTTTGGGCTGTTGGATCCCAATTTACAATCTTCCAATCTTTATATATGTATCCTTTTTTATGTAACTCAACAAAAGAATGAATTACAGCTTCATTCAGTTTAGGTTCCATAGTAAAACGAGTTCTATTCCAATCGCAACTTGCTCCTAATCTTTTTAATTGATCAAGTATAATACCTCCATACTTATCCTTCCATTCGTATGCATGTTCTAAAAACTTTTCTCTTCCTATATCTCTTTTGTTTATACCTTTTTCTCTTAAAAGATTTACCACTTTTGATTCTGTAGCAATAGATGCATGATCAGTACCAGGAACCCAACATGCATTCTTCCCTTCCATACGCGCTTTTCTAATCAATACATCTTGAATTGTATTATTTAACATATGCCCCATATGTAAAACACCCGTAACATTTGGAGGTGGAATTACAATTGTATATGGCTCTCTATCATCTGGAACTGAGCTGAAAAAATCATTTTTCATCCAGTATTCATACCATTTACTTTCTATATCTTTTGGTGAATAGTTTTTTGCAATCTCCATTACTTGTGTATTAATTATAAAATCTATTGTATTTTTAAGTCAGCAAATGTAACATTTTACGATGCAAGATTCAATAGAATATAATGCTGAAAATTATTATTTGGCATAATATTAGATAGTATCGATGTTGTGTTGATATTCATTTTGTTAAAGAAGTGTTAATAACATTTATTACAAAAGAGATTAACCATAAGTTTGTTTACGAAAAATCAATTAAAACTAAAAACTATGAAAAAAGTATTATTATCGTTTGGGTTAGTTGTTTGTACCATTATAGGTATGCAAGCACAAGACACTAAAGTTGATGCTGCTGCAACTACTATTGACAACCCAAATGCACCAGTAATGACATTTGAGACTGAAGTTATTGACTACGGTACAATTGAACAAGGTGCTGATGGTGTTAGAGAATTTGTATTTACTAACACTGGTAAAGAACCATTAATTATTTCAAACTCTAGAGGAAGTTGTGGATGTACAGTTCCAACATGGCCAAAAGAACCAATTTTACCTGGTGAAAAATCTGTAATTAAGGTAAAATATGACACTAAGAGATTAGGTGCTATTAATAAGTCAGTTACAATTACTTCAAATGCTACTGAAGCAACTAAAGTAATTAGAATTAAAGGAAATATTATTGCTCCTAAAACAACTCCAGTAAAAGAGAACGCTACTGGTGCTCCAGTTGCAAATTAAGATATTAGGTTAGGTTATGTTATGTAACTTTATTAAGTTTAGTTTAAGCCTGCTACTACTTTTAGTAGCAGGCTTTTCTTTTTCTCAAACTTCTGATAATATTATTTTTGAAAAACCTACTCAAAAATTTATGAAGGTTGATGAAGGACATCAAATTACATTAACCTATAATTTTACTTATAACGGAAAAATTCCATTACAATTAATCTCTCCAAAAGTTGATTGCGATTGTACTTCAGTAGAAATTCCTAAAGAAAACATCACTCCAAATAAGCCCTACAAAATAATTGTTCATTTCGATACTAAAGATAAAATTGGTTTTCAAGAAAGACCTATTCATTTAACTTTCCTTTCAAAAGAAAATAACAACTTAAAAATAAACAAAACGATTATTTTTAAAGGAACAGTTAAAGCATCAAAAGAAACTAAAGCAAAATATAATTCAAACTAAAGCCTTATTATTTCTTTGTCATCAATTGAATGATAAAGAAAACTAACCAAATACAACATTTGATCCCTTCCTTTTCGCTGACCATATTTAGCAGTAAAATAGATTAAAGCAAATAAAATCAAAGCTAAAGGCATTGTCCACAAGAGCATAGTTTCTTTACCTAAGTTCCATTTTGCCAAACCATAAATCCCTCCAAAAAAACCAAGTACACCAACCGCAATATAAAAAAACATCAACATCATCCATACGGTTTGTCGAGGCCCTAAAAGACACCTTATACTTGTTTTATTTATATCATCATCATATTCTTCCACTATTACTTCCATAGATGGAGACCAGTAATGTTGATTATGAGCTGGAATATTTAAAAAAACATGATTTCCTTTGGCTATTCCCTCTATTTTATCCTGTTCAGGAATAGCCAATTTTATTTTATCCAAAATATCTTTTTCAGAAAAACTAGAGATTAATTTAAAGCGAGGTTTAATTTCGATATTATCAGAATTATGGCTATTGAATGACATATTTAATCTATTAGGTATTCTAAATTTAAACTATTTTTCCATTCATTCATCATTCATCATAACAACTAACTCTTATTTAGAAAAGTTCTTAGTAATTTTGGCGAGAATTTTTCAATTAAAAATATGCCACATACATCTAATAGAGGCAATGAAATGCCTGAATCACCAATACGTAAATTGGTACCATATGCAGAAATTGCTAACAACAAAGGAAGAGTTGTTTACCATTTAAATATTGGCCAACCAGATATTGAAACACCTCAAGTTGCTATAGATGCTTTACGTATTATAGATAGAAAAGTAATAGAATATAGTCATTCTGCAGGTGGTATTGGTTACAGAACTGGTTTAGCTGAATATTACAATAAGTTAAATTTTAACGTTACTACAGATAATATATTAGTTACTACTGGTGGATCAGAAGCGTTATTATTTGCTTTTTATTCTTGTATGAATGAAGGGGATGAAGTTATCATTCCTGAACCTTTTTATGCAAATTACAATGGTTTTTCAAAAACTGCTGGAGTTAAAGTTGTGCCTGTAACATCTAACATTGATAATGGATTTGCTTTACCTCCTATTGCTGATTTTGAAAAATTAATAACACCTAAAACAAAAGCAATTTTAATTTGTAACCCTGGAAACCCTACTGGCTACTTGTACTCAAAAGAAGAACTAGAAACACTCAGAGATATTGTTAAAAAACATGATCTTTATTTAATATCAGATGAAGTTTATAGAGAATTTTGTTACGATGGTAAAACTCATCATTCAGTTTTTAATTTAACTGGAATTGAAAATAATTCAATAGTTATTGATTCAGTTTCTAAGCGCTACAGTATGTGTGGAGCTAGAATTGGTGCATTTCTTACTAAGAATAAAGAATTACTTGCTGTTGCTCTAAAATATGCTCAAGCAAGATTAAGCCCCCCAACTATGGGGCAAATTGCTGGTGAAGCTGCATTAAATACACCTCAAAGTTATTTTGACAATGTTATCAACGAATATGTAAACAGAAGAGATGTCTTAATTGAAGGATTAAATTCAATTGAAGGTGTGAAATGTCCGAATCCTGGTGGTGCATTCTATGCTGTAGCTGAATTACCAGTAGATAATGCTGAGAAATTCTGCCAATGGTTATTAGAAGAATTTGAATACAACAACCAAACTGTAATGTTGGCTCCTGCTGCAGGTTTTTATGCCACAAAAGGTTTAGGGGAAAAAGAAGTTAGACTTGCATATGTTTTAAATGTTGACTCTTTAAAAAAGGCAATAGAATGTTTAAGACATGCCCTAAACGTTTACGAAGGATCTACTATAAAAAACAAAGTTTTAGTTTAATTACGGTATAATATTTGTATTTTGTTGTGATTATTAATTAAAACCAAACCAAATGAAAAAATTAATTATTGCAGCTTTCCTTTTAGGTAGTGTAATTTGTGAAGTAAATGCTCAGGCACAATTTAAAATTATTACAACTATTGAATCTATTGTTCCTGGTGGGATAGGACGTTCTAGAATTATTGAAAATGGAACAGAAATAGATTATGAACAATTTACTACAGAAAGAACAGATGGTAAAAAAAGTGAACAAGGAGATGTAAAACGTGGTGACGCAAAAGTTGATAAGTTTTCCGAAACAAAAATGTTAAACTTTTTTAGTATGGCCGGAATTAACTTCCAAAATGTAGCTTCAAATGACGCTCTAGCAACTTCTATGCTTAATTCTTTAGCTAAAGAAGGATGGGAATTATTTACCGTTGTTAGTGGTGTTGAAAGTGATGCTGGAAAAGGAGATGGTCAAGGTATTTTTATTACTAGGTATATTTTCAAAAAATAAAAAACTAACTATTAAAAAAAATAAAAGCTCCTAAATGGAGCTTTTATTTTTTTACACTAATTTATCTTCTTTATTCAGTTTATTAACAAAATCGACAAAATGGTTAATAACTTTGTTGAAAAGCATATTTAGTTAGGTTAATATAACATCCTCTATATTTTAAATTTGTATTAACTGTTAAATTAAGTAGCTTATGTTTACAATCTTTGGTAAGAAAAAAATTAAAGAAGAAACTGCTTCAAATATTTTCATAAATAACCTTTTAGATACGATTGAAAAAGGATTTCCAGAAATTGCTGGAATAATTAATGATTCCCCTGAATTTGTTGCTTGTCCAAATATTTCTGAAAATAATTCTGAAAAATTCTTATTAATAATAATAGCTGCTAATCTTCAATTTATCCCAGAACAATTTAATAATTGCCAGGATGACAGAATGTTAGATTTAATTTATTCACAATTAGCCAAAGTATTTGGCGTAGAAAAAGAAAGATTAGAAGGATTGATTAAAGATTATCAAAATTATATTGCTAAAGTTAACCTACCATCTAAAAATACAGTTTATGGTATTTCAAAAGCTATTTTTGGAAAATATGAATTGAACCAATTTCAAGATGAATATTTTAAAAACATGAAAAGTCCAAATCCTATGTTTTTAAAACGATTAGATGATGCAATTGATTGTTTTATTTGGAATTGGACAGGATTTAAAGATAAATACCAAGTTACTCAATAATAACTTTATTTCTTTTAAGTAAATAGTATCCGTTTATTAAAACAATGGCTGCATTGGTTATAATAATCGGAATTGACCATCCTAAAAGAATTCCATAAACTATAAACACCATACACCCTATCGTGTTTAATATTCTAAGCTTATTTACATTTCGCATTAAAAAAGAAACAAGTACTAGTAACGATGCTAAGTAACCTATTATTTCAGTAGTTGAAAAATAATCCATAAATCTAATTTAAGTGGAAATGTGTTTTTGCCATTTCAGCAATTTGATCTCCAATAGCCATACAAGCTGTTGCTGCAGGTGATGGTGCATTTAAAACATGAATACTTTTATCCTTGTATTCAATTCTAAAATCATCTTTTGTATCTCCTTGTTCATTCAATAACATTGCTCTAACACCAGCTCTTCCAGGTTTAATATCATCCATTGTAAGCGAAGGGATTAAGCGTTGCAAGGTTTGTAAAAATAACTTCTTAGAAAAAGCTCTTCTATATTCGTTATAAGCAAATCCAAAATTATTTAAGAGAAGATTCCAAGTACCTTTGTAAGATAAAGCATCTATTGTATCTTTTAAATCAAAATCTGTTTTACCATAACCCTCTCTTTTAAAAGTAAACACAGCATTTGGCCCACATTCAATATCTCCATTTACCATTCTAGTAAAATGAACTCCTAAGAATGGAAAAGCTGGATTAGGAACAGGATAAATCAAATTCTTTACTTTATGCTTTGCTTGATCGGTTAAATCATAATAATCGCCTCTAAAGCCAACTACTTTTTCCTTTAATTTTACACCATCTTTTTTGGCAAGTCGATCAGCTTGTAATCCACCACAAAAAATCATGTATTTTGTTTGATATTTATTTTTTGAAGTAATTACTTCTGTAAATTCTCCTTTGTTAACATAGTCTAAAACTTCTTCGCCAAGAACAACTTTACTATTTGATTGTTTAGCTAATAATAATTCAGCAAATTTTTCTGTAGTACCTCTAAAATCTATGATCCCTGTACAAGGAACCCAAATTCCTCCAATACTTTTCACATAAGGCTCAATTTCTTTTAATTGATCAGCATTAATTTTTTCAATTCCTTCGGTATTGTTTGCTATACCATTTTCAAATATTTTATTTAAAAATTCCGTTTCAGATTCATCTACAGCTGCTACAACTTTACCACAGACTTCATGCTTAATATTATATTCTTGTGCAAATTTTACAAGTTGTTTACGTCCGTCTACACATGTTTTAGCTTTTGCTGAGCCAGGTTTATAATACAACCCTGAATGAATTACCCCAGAATTATTTCCAGTCTGATGCTCAGCTAAATGTGGCTCCTTCTCTATTAAGATTATTTTGAGATTAGGATATTTAATTTGAAGCTTATAAGCTGTTGCGGCTCCTACTATACCTCCTCCAACAATAGTAATGTCGTAAATATTATTATTATTTTCCAAATCGTTTTTTTTTAGCGAAGTTAAAAATTATTTAGTTTAAAGCTTTGCTTTTAGGAATTCTAAGTAACATTAAAAAACCAACAATAAAAAACAATACTATAGCTAAAATAGATTGTCTCATATCTCCTGTTAGACCTTCAATAAATCCATATGCAAAAGTTCCTAAAACGATTGCAATTTTTTCAGACACATCGTAAAAACTAAAAAAAGAAGTATGATCTTCAGTTTTAGGTAATAATTTAGAATAAGTTGAACGAGATAATGATTGAATACCTCCCATGACAAAACCAACTACAGCTGCGATAAAATAAAAATGAATAGGTTGAGATACAAAACTATAAGCAGCAATACAGATACCAATCCAAATAAAAATATTTATTGCTATTACCTTTATGTTTCCAATTTTACCAGATAAATAAGCCATTAAATAAGCTCCAGGAATAGCAATAAATTGAATAATTAAAACACTTATAATGAGGCCTGTTGTTTTTGATGCTTCATCATCCCATGCAATTTCTTTTGTACCAAAAAATATAGCCATAATCATTACAGTTTGAACCCCCATACTGTAAATGAAAAATGCCGATAAGTATCTCGTTAAACTAATATTATCTTTCAATTGTATCCAAACTACTATAAGTTCTCGATAGCCCTTAAATAATATATTACCTCTAGGTTTATGACCATATATGTTATTAGGTAATCTCGCATAGGTTATCTGACTAAAACCTATCCACCATAATCCAGTTAAAACAAATGAATACTTAGCATTAACATCTAATACTTGTATTAAAACCAAACAAATAATTAATAAGATAGAACTCCCAATATAACCTCTTGAAAATCCTTTAGCGCTAATCTTATCATGTAAATCAGGGGTTGCAATTTCAGGTAAATAAGCATTATAAAAAACTAAACTCCCCCAAAAGCCAACACTAGCCAATAAAACAGAAACCATACTTAATTCAATATAATCAGCATTGAAAAAATATAGACTCATGCATGATGAAGCACCCAAGTAACAAAAGAATTTCAAAAAGGCTTTTTTCTTCCCTGAATAATCAGCAATACCTGATAAAATTGGTGAAATTAATGCTACAATTATAAATGAAAGTGAAACTACATATGAATACAACTCGGTATTAACTAGGTTATATCCAAAAAAACTAACCTGTTCAGAAACTACATTCTCATAAAAAATTGGGAATATCGCAGAGGTTATAACTAATGGATATACTGAGTTAGCCCAATCGTAAAAAGTCCAAGCATTAATTACTTTTTTATCGTTTTTTACGAATTTCATTAATTACATGTGTTGCAATATATTTTTTTAACAGATAAATCATTCAACATCTGAAAACTCATATTTGGGTAGCCAAACAATTCACAAAAACGTTTTTGATTCATGTCTTTAGCTCGTAGCATAAAATTTTCGTATTCCTCAACCGTAACCAGCTCTTTATTATAAATAGCAACCGTTAAAAATGTAAATAAAAAATCTTCATCAATTTTTGCACGTTCTGCCCAAGGTTTCATTAACTCTATGGCCCAATCAATTCTCATTTGGAAAGTAAAATAATTAACTATTTTAAGCACTTGATCTCGATTTAATTGAGACTGTAATAATATCTTTTTTACTTCTGTTAGCGCTTTATCCCTTTCTTTAAATTTTTTGGTTTCATAGTAAAAGTCAGCAGAAATAATATGGAAATTCAATAGTAATTGATGAACCTTATAAGACTCTATATCAGTATTGTAAAGTGATTTGATATCTTTTAATAAATATTTTGGGTCTGAAACTCTGCCATACTTTTCTGACCATAACAATAATTTTAAAAGTGTTTTATTATACTTCAAAAAAGTATTAGAAGGATCAACAATCAATTGAGTTTCTATATCTCTTAACAAGTATTTATTTAAACTATCCCTATTTTCTACTTTAGTGTAATACCATCTAAAGGCAATTTGATTATTGTTTAAAACAACATTTTCTTTAATATGAGGAATTTTAATTTTAAGAACATCTTCAATATTTACTTTACCTTTTTTAACACCATTAAACAATAATGATTGATAAACCCTTGCTTTAGCAAAATCTTTAGTCTTTATAGATTTTTGAAACCGTGGAATTAAGACGTTATACAAAGCCGAATCCATAAATATCTTTTCCACTGTGAGGTAAATTTTAGCTTTACGTTGATCTTCTAAATAAGGCTCTAAATTATAAGTCAGCGTATCAGAGTTTACTATTTTTTTAATCTCTTCTTTACTTAATTTCAACAATTCTTCTTCGTAAGGTGAGCCTTTTAAGGAATTATAGAATCCTTCCCAATTTTCTTGAGTTGTAATTTTTGTTTCTACATCTTGTATCTTATAATTTTTAATTGCTTTAAGGATACTATTTGCTCGTTTATTTTGTAAAATCTTATTCTCTTTTTCACTCCCTTCAATAGATGAATAAGCTACAATTTCTATCTTTTTTAAATCATAACGATTTAAACTAATTGAATCTAGGAATGGCTTTATATCTTCATTTTTGTATTCAGATTTATTTCGTTCAAAAGGAACGGTAAAGGTTAATTGATTAAGAATAGAGTCTGCTTGATTACTTACAGAAAGTGTATCAACTAAAAACCCTAAATCAAGCGAACGTAAATTTTCACCTCCTAAACTATTATATACAATTGTTTGACAAAGGCAATTAGCTTGTATAATTAAAAGTGTAAACTCAACATTATTCGTGTCTACAAATGCAGGTATAGGTCCTAGAGAAACCTCAACTTCCCCTTCATCTTTCAATTCATTTTTGCTTAATAATTGTCCTTTAGATATTGGAGGTAATAAAACACCTTTATGAATTTTAGATGGATAATATCGATTACCAGTTTCACATTTATATTGGTCACGAGAAATTACATCTAAGGCAATTGCATCATTAGAAGATTTCATAATTGCTTTAAACAATTCTAAATCATGGAAATAAAAATAAATTTCACCATTTTTAAAGTATATATTATCAGACATTAACTCAGGTAGATAAGGAAAATTTTTATCCAAATCAGCACATTTTTCACGGTTGTATGGTTGAATTTTATAATCATCTTTTACTGCTTTTTCATCTGCTGGCAAAATAAAAGGTTCAGAACCATAAACTTGAGTTGCAATTATTTTTTTAGTTTTAACATCTACACTTATTGAAGTACCTACATTGTAGTAGTTTTGATTAAAAATTACCTCTGGGCTCTCTTTAGCAGCTATCCATGCAGACACAATTGCTTCAGCTACATTATCATAAGATTTAAGAGTTACTCGCTTACTTTGTCCTGCAACTTTAACTTTTGCTCCAAGCATTGTTTGCATACAATTTTCACCAACTTCACTATGCATACCTTCATAAAAAAGTACTCTATCAAAAGGTGTAGCTTTCTTTTTATTTGGCTGGTCATGAGCTATTTTCCCCGATTTTAAAATATAATCAGATTGGTCAGCTGCTGTTAATTTAAGAATTTCGTCATTTTTTAAGGGTTTTAAAGATTTAGAAACCCTAATATCATTTACTTTTTTATTGATTAATCCCTCTAGATAGTCCTTTTTTATTTTCTTTAGATTAATATTATCTGAAGGCTGTTGAGCTAACAAACCAAACATTATAAAAGAAAATAATATGAAAAGAAAATGTTTCAAAAAAAGTAAATTTTATTAGTTCCGAATTTAACTATTAAACCAAGAAAATACAAGTTAACTTAATTCTATTTAAGAGCAAAATAAATATAAGCAATATAACTTACTACAAGAATTAACCCACTTATTCTATTAATACGATTATTAAAAATCATTAAAGGAAAAATTAAAAAAGATATTCCAAGCAACCAATAAACATCTAGGCCTTGAACTTGTGAACTAACCGGAATTTCTTTAACTACTGAAGTTACACCGAGTACAGCTAATAAATTAAATATATTAGAGCCTATTAAATTTCCTATAGAAATATCTGTCTGCTTTTTAAAAGCAGCAACTAAAGAAGTAACTAATTCAGGAACACTTGTTCCAAAAGCGACAATAGTAGCACCAATAACATACTCACTAACACCAAAATTTAAGGCTATTTGAACAGCTCCATCTAACAACCAATTAGCGCCAAAAGCCAAACCAACAACACCAATTACTACAAAAAGAATATTTTTAAGAAAGTTTTTATTGCTTTTTTCTTGTTCTACCTCGTCATTAACTTCAATACTATTAGCTGAATTTTTAATCATAAAAAAATTAAATGCAATAAGAGCGATTATGTATAAAACACCTTCCCACCAATCAATAATTCCATTCATAATAAATAATGAAAAAGCAATGGTTGCCAACATCATAATTGGCCAGTCTAACCGAATAGTTGAACGCTGAACATTTATAGGTAATACAATTGTGGTTAATCCAAGCACTAATGCAAGGTTTGCAATATTTGAACCTAAAACATTTCCAATTGAAATTTCAGGATGACCTTCTATTGCTGCTTTTACACTTACCAAAAGTTCTGGAGCTGAAGTGCCAAAAGCAACAATAGTCATACCTATAACTAGTGTAGAAATATTAAATTTAAGAGCTACACCAACTGCCCCTTTTACTAAAAACTCACCTGCAACAATCAATACAATTAATCCTAAAACTAACCACAAATATTCCATGCAAATTAGTTTTCTTTTGTAGGTGAAGGATTTGAATAAGGACTAGTTCTAGAAACAGTATTAGGCAAAGAAGGTTGAGTCTCTTCTTCTTTTTCTTGAATTACTTCTTTAGTCTCTGATTTAGATTCAGTAATCAAGTCTTTAACTTGCTTTTCAACATTAACAGAATCTTTTATTCTAGAAATATCTTTAGTGCTATCTTTTATTTCTTGCTGAATATCGTTAGTCGCATTTTTCAGTTCCTTCATTCCTTTACCCAAACTACGTGCTAATTCAGGTATCTTTTTGGAACCAAAAAACATAACAATTACCAATACTATAAAAAACAGTTCGGCACCTCCTATATTAAAAAATAACAAAATATTGTGTAACATAACTCTACAAAGATATACAATGCTATTGATTAGAAACATTAAAGCATAAAAAAACCGCTACAAAATTTGTAGCGGTTTTTTTATTTATTTTTTATTCTATTAAAACTGGTAAGCAGCTCTAACACCTAAATACGCAGAAGAACTACCATCGGTAGCAACCATTTGATATCTTAAACCTAAATCAATTTTTTCATTGATTAAGTATCCACCACCAATAGCATAACTTAAATCTGTACTACTATTTGTTACTGATCCTCCACCAAAATCAATTTTCATAACTGTTCTATGAAAACCTAAATCAGCTTTAGCATAAGCACCACCTGTGTTATCTGTGAAATAATATTTAAAACCTGCTTGAATTGGCATCATAGAAAAGTTACCATCAATCCCACTTTCATCTTTATTAAAAGGCATTATTAAATAACCAAGAGTTCCAGTAACTCCCATATTTTCTCCTATTGCTTTTTCAGCAGATCCAGAAACACCATATCCTAGATTTGCTGTTTTAGCAAAATCACCAATTGGCATAGCTAACTCTATACCAGCAGAGAATTTAACTTGTGCATTAGAATTTTGAGTAAATGCTACTAAGCATAAGGCTACTCCAACTACTTTTAAAATTTTTTTCATTTTTTTTGTTTTAATTAATATATGTTAAATATATGAAATATTTAGTAGCTACTAAAAACTACTATTAGACAACTAATTAACAATGTTTTGTTAAACTTTTACTCTTTCAGAATAATCACCTGAAACTGTACTTATCTTAATAAAGTCTCCTGTATTTATGAATAATGGAACTCTTACTTCTGCACCAGTTTCAACTGTTGCTGGTTTAAAAGCATTAGTTGCTGTATTTCCTTTTTCACCAGGCTCTGTATAAGTAATTTCTAATACAATAGAAGCTGGCAACTCACACACTAATGGAATTTCCTCTTCCGCATCAAAAACGATTTCAGCATAATCTCCTTCTTTTAAAAATTGAGGAGCATTAATTATTGATTCTTTAATAAATGTTTGTTCATAGGTTTCATCATTCATAAAATGATACCCTGACTCATCTTTAAATAAAAATTGATATTTTCTTCTTTCAACTCTTACTACATCAATTTTATGACCTGCAGTAAAAGTATTATCAATCACTTTTCCTGTTTCAACATTTTTTAATTTCGTTCTTACAAAAGCTGGTCCTTTTCCCGGTTTAACATGTTGAAATTCTGTAATTGTATATATTCCGTTGTTATATCTTAAACATAACCCATTCTTAATATCTGAAGTAGTTGCCATAATGTAATTTTAATTTAAAGGACCTCTAATCATTCCTTTAGTTGATTCTGCTATAAATTTTAAAATAATTTCTTTTTCTTCTGATTGTGGAGCTTCTTGTTCTATTACTCTAACTGCATTAGATAAATTTAACCCTCTCACATAAATTGAACGATAAATATCTTCAATCAGCATCACTGAGTCTGATGAAAACCCTCTTCTTCTTAATCCAACTGAGTTTACACCAACATAGCTAAGAGGTTCTCTTGCTGCCTTAACAAATGGAGGTACATTTTTTCTAACATTAGAACCTGCGGCAATAAAAGCATGTCTTCCAACCTTTACAAATTGTTGTAACCCTACAACTCCTTCTATAACAACAAAATCTTCTAATTCAACATGTCCTGCTACATTGACACAGTTAGCTAAGATACAGTTGTTTCCTATAATACAATCATGGCCAATGTGAACATAAGCCATTAATAAACAATTACTACCAACAACAGTTTTCAATCTGTCAATTGTTCCTCTATTAATCGTTACAAATTCACGAATTGTAGTATTATCTCCAATTTCGGTTGTAGTTTCTTCTCCTTGAAATTTTAAATCTTGTGGAATTGCTGAAATAACTGCACCTGGAAAAATTTTACAATTTTTTCCAATTCTAGCTCCTTCAAAAATAGTAACATTTGGGCCTATCCAAGTTCCATCTCCAATCTCAACATTATCATAAATTGTGGTAAATGACTCTATTGTTACATTTTTACCAATTTTTGCATTGGGATGAATGTTAGTCAGTATTTGCTTTTCCATATCAATAAATTAAGCTTCTGCCTCTGTTAACTCTTCTTTTTTCTCTTTAACAATTTGAGCCATTAATTCAGCTTCAACTGCAAGTTGACCATTTACATATCCTTTACCTTGCATATGTACAATTCCTCTTCTTATCGGAGTCAATAATTCTAATTGAAATACTAATGTATCTCCAGGTATTACTTTCCTTTTAAATTTAACTCCATCAATTTTCATGAAGTAAGTCATATAATTTTCAGGATCAGGAACAGTACTTAATGCAAAAATACCTCCTACTTGAGCCATTGCTTCAATTTGTAAAACTCCAGGCATTACAGGATTACCTGGGAAATGTCCAGTAAATTGAGGCTCATTAAAAGTGATATTTTTTACTCCAACAATAGAAGTTTCATCAACTTCTATTATCTTATCTATTAATAAAAATGGATAACGATGAGGAAGTAATTTTTCAATATCATTAATATCATAAATAGGGTCTTTAGTCAAATCAAATTGAGGCCCTTGCTTTTGTTGTTTTTTAATTTCTTGCTTGATTAGTCTTGCGAAATCAACGTTTCCTTTGTGTCCAGGTCTAGCAGCTAAAATATGGCCTTTAATAGGCTTTCCAACTAAAGCTAAATCACCAACAATGTCTAATAATTTATGTCTAGCTGGTTCATTTTGAAAGTGCAACGTCAAGTTGTTTAAAATACCTGCCGCTTCAACTTTAATGTGTGGTTTACCTAATAAATCAGCAATTTCATCTAATTTTTCTTGAGGTAAAATTTGATCTGCTATAATAATCGCATTATCTAAATCTCCACCTTTAATTAATCCATTTTTAGCTAAAAACTCTATCTCTCTTAAAAATACAAAAGTTCTACACTTTGAAATTTCCTCAACAAATTCTCCAACATGATACATATGAGCATGTTGAGTTCCTAAAAGAGGTGAATTGTAATCAACCATCACAGTTAATCTAAATTCATCCTGAGGCACAGCTAACATTTCTGTATGTCTTTCTAAATCTTCATAGGTTAAGTTTTCAGTAACAACAAAATAATCTTTATCAGCTTCTTGTTCTTCAATACCTACTTCAAGTATAAGTTGTACAAAAGGGTATGCACTTCCATCCATTATTGGCATTTCAGGACCATCAAGCTCCATTAATGCATTATCAATTTCTAAACCTGCTAAAGCAGCTAAAACGTGTTCAGTAGTATAAACTCTTACTCCATTTTTTTCTAAAGTTGTTCCTCTAGAAGTATCTACAACTAAATCGGCATCTGCATTAATAATAGGTTGGCCCTCAATATCAACTCTTTTAAATTTAAAACCGTGATTATCTGCTGCTGGTTTAACTGTAAGTGTAACCTTCTCTCCTGTATGCAATCCAACACCAACAATTGAGAATTCGCTTTTTATGGTTTTTTGTTTTGCCATAATATCTATATATCTTTTACTTTAATTTGTTTTTCTAATTCCGCTAATCGCTCAAGTATTTCAGGTAACTTTCTAAATCCTACATAAGATCTTTTATACTCTCCCATAGCATACGCAGGAGAACCTTGCACAACTTTTCCTTCTTCAGTAATACTATAACCAACACCTGATTGAGCTGCAATTTTAACTCCATCAGCAATTGTTAAGTGACCTACAATTCCAACTTGACCTCCAATTAAACAGTTTTTACCAATTTTAGTTGAACCAGCAATTCCTGTTTGAGATACTATTACAGTATTGTCACCAACAACTACATTATGTCCTATTTGAATTAAGTTATCCAACTTAGCTCCTTTTTTTATTATTGTAGAACCCATTGTAGCTCTATCAACACAAGTATTAGCTCCAATTTCAACATGATCTTCAATAATCACATTTCCTAATTGAGGTATTTTAGTGTAATCATTCTCTTTATTTGGAGCAAAACCAAATCCATCCCCTCCTATTACTACTCCAGAATGGAAAGTACAATTTGATCCAATCTCACATTCGTGGTAAATTTTAACTCCAGCATTAACAATAGTGTTATCTCCAATAGTTGTATTGTCTCCAACAAAACTATTTGGATAAATCTTTACATTATTTCCAATTTTAACATTTTCACCAATGTAAGCGAAAGCACCAACATAAACATCATCTCCTAATACAGCTGTTTTTGCTATGTATGAATTTGGTTCAATTCCATTTTTAACGACAGTTTTAGCTTGGCTATATGCTTCTAAAACTTTAGCAAAACATTCGTAAGCATTTTCAACTCTAATTAGAGTACAAGTATCTTTTACAGGACGTTCCAACTCTAAATCATTATTCACAATAACAATAGAAGCATCTGTATCATACAAAAACTCTTGATAAGCTGGATTTGCTAAAAAGGAAATAGAATTTAACTCACCCTCTTCAATTTTTGAGAGTTTGTTTACTGTAATTTCAGAATCTCCTTCAACTGTACCGTTTAGTAATTCTGCTATTTGACTTGCCAAAAATTCCATAAGAAGTCAAAAATAATAGTTTGTAAATAAATTAGCTAATTTTTGAACCGAAGTTATTAACTTATTAGTGTTTGGAGAAATCAATTTTTATATTTGTAGCACTTAAAAATCAAGTCGTTGTTAAAATTTCAAGTTAATAAATCATTCTATTCGTCGTTAAAATTCATTTTTAGCATTTATCTATTAGGTCTATCTATTTTCTTTATTTTCAGATTGTTACTATTTATTTTAGAAATTAATCATACTAGTAATATTCCTTCTGAAGATAAAATTTGGATTGTTTTTCAAGCTTTTTTAATGGGATTTCGGTTCGACACCGTAATTTGTAATTACATTTTGTTACTACCCACTTTTACAATTTTTGTAGCTCATCAAATTAGTTTAAAAACTAAACTATTTAGTAACGCAATAAAATATTACTTCATTCTTCTTTTTTCTATTGCTTTTTTAATCTCAGGTATTGATTTAACTTATTTCCACCACTTTTTCTCAAGGTTTTCTGTTGCAGGTTTACAATGGACTGATTCGCCAGCTTTTATGTTTAAAATGATTATTCAAGAATTTGATTTTTGGTGGGTAATTTTCCCAATAATCATCTCTATTTTCATTTTTATAAAAGCGATAAACAAAATCACCAAAAAATGGAATAAATCAACAAATTATCAATTAGAATCATCTCCAAGATTATCGTCAATTTTAGTTTCTATTTTATTTTTAGGGTTAGTTTTTATTGGAATTCGTGGTCGATTCGAATCTAAATCGCCAATAAGAGTTGGAACAGCTTATTTTAGTAATTATGCTTTTATAAATCAGCTAGGGCTAAACCCAACGTTTACTTATTTAAGAAGCTACCTAGATGCTCAAAAAAATAAAGAACAAACTATTAGCCTAATTGATGATAAAATAGCACTCAATAACACTCAACAATACTTAAACACAATCGGAATTGATAGCATTTCTCCTATTGCAAGACAAATAACTCCTGACAGCATTAATCAAAATCCTCCAAACATAATTTTGGTTTTAATGGAAAGTATGAGTGCAAATAAAATGAGCAGATTTGGAAATTCTGATAATCTTACTCCTTTTTTAGATAGTATTGCCAATCACGGATTAAGTTTTGATAATGTTTACAGCGCAGGAACACATACTTTTAATGGTATCTACAGTACTATATTTTCTTTCCCAGCATTATTTACTAAACACCCTATGAAAGGAGTCACCATTCCAATATATAATGGTATTGGTTCTGTTTTAAAAAACAACGGTTACTCTACAACTTATTTTACTACACACGATGACCAGTTTGATAATGTTGGTGGATTTTTAAGAGGAAATGACTTTGAAACAATAATATCACAACAAGATTACCCTTCGGACAAAGTAGCCAATACGCTTGGTGTATCTGATGATTATATGTTTGAGTTCTCGATAGATAGACTAAATAAAATGTACAAAAAAAACAAACCATTTTTATCTGTAATGATGACAGCTAGCGACCACGGTCCTTATCATATCCCAGATTATTTTACTCCAAAACAACCCAACGACATTAAGAAACAAATTGTAGAATATGCCGATTGGTCAATTCGAAAATTTATTGATTTAGCGAAGCAACAACCTTGGTTTGAAAACACCATTTTTGCTTTTGTTGCCGACCATGGTGCTTTAATGGAAACTAAATTTGATGTACCATTAAGCTATAATCATATACCTTTTATAATTTATGCACCAAAATTGATAACTAAGCCAACTATAAACACCAATTATGGTGGACAAATTGATGTTTTCCCAACCTTAATGAATTTAGTTGCTTTACCATACACCAACAATACTTTAGGGGTTAATTTATTTACCGAAAAACGACCTTACTCTTACTTTTGCCATGATGAAAAGCTAGGTGTCATTGATGATGAATTCTTATACGTTTACAGAGGAAAAGAAAAACCTTCGTTATACAAATATAAAACTGATGTAACCGATTACATAAACGATTATCCAGCTATTGCTGACAGCATGAAAACTTATGCGTTTAGCAATATGCAAACTGCACAAACATTAATTGGAAAAATAAAATGAAAAAATTAATCTTTCTCCTCTTCTTAAGTGCTTTTAGTTTAGAAATATTATCTTGTGATTGCAAAGAATATGAGACTCGCAATGAATTATTAAAAGATGAAATCGACAATTCTGATTTGATTTTTACTGCAGACTATATTTCTAACGATGGTAAATCATTTCATTTAAAAGTTAAATCTATTTATAAAGGAACTCTAATTACAAATCAAATAATTGAAGGATATATATTTGATTCTTACTCCAAATTGATTAACGAAAAAGGCGAATGGTTGATTTACGCAAACATTGAAAAAGAAAATAAAATCAATATAAATTCTTGTGGTCTGACACGCTCTAGAAAAAAACCTTCTAAAAATAATAATTATCGTCCCCCTTCTCCAAAACTTAATTCAAAGCAATTGAAAAAATTTAATTCAAAGAGAAAGAAAACAGCTCTAAAGGATTACAAAAAAGAAATAGATTATTTAGAGAAAATAATTACCCCTTTGGAAAACACAAAAACCATTTTTTAACTGGCTTAGAAATAGCAGTAATACTCAATGTATCAGCAGCTTCGGCAATGTCAGAAATGGTATTGTTTTTTAATAAAATGTTAATCTTATCCTTTTTCGCATTATAAGCATTGTTTACAATACTACTTTGAAAAACAAAATACTCCACTTCTTCATCAGTCAGTTTTAATTTTTTCTGAACTTTTGCTTTCATTTCTTCTACCTCAACCTTTTCAAACTTTTTATTTTGCAGCACAATTTTATACAAGTTTCGGTTTACCATCATCTTACACAAAACAGATAATACTTTGTCATTATGGTTTTGCCAAACCTTAACAGAAGCCATAATATCCATATCATCTAAATCAGAGAAGGTGTCTAACAAATTAGGGTTCAATTTAAATGAACTTAAATTATGATTATTGTATAAAAACTCATGTAAAGCTGGAGTACAAAATAATTCTTCGTTTTCAGAAGCTAAGTATTTAGCGCGTTTTAAAATCTTTACCAACAAGTTTTCGGCAGCTAATACTGTTTTATGCAAATACACTTGCCAGTACATTAACCTACGTGCAATAATAAATTTCTCTATCGAATAAATTCCTTTTTCCTCAATAGCTAATTCATCATTTTTAACCGTTAGCATTTTAATAATTCTATCCGTGCTAATCACACCTTCCGAAACCCCAGAATAAAAACTATCGCGCTTTAAATAATCTAATCTATCCATATCTAACTGACTAGAGACCAACTGATATAGAAATTTTTTGCGATACTCGTTTCTGAAAATTTGTAATGCTAAATCTAACTTACCTTTAAATTCTTTATTCAGCTTATCCATAAACAAAGTAGAAATTTCTTCGTGAGAAATTCCGTTAACTATACTATGTTCTAAAGCATGAGAAAAAGGACCATGTCCAATATCGTGCAACAAAATTGCAATTAATACCCCTTGCGCTTCTTCATCTGTAATTTCAACACCCTTAGAACGTAAAACCTCAACAGCATTAAACATTAAGTGCATTGCACCCATTGCATGATGAAAACGAGTATGTAATGCTCCTGGATAAACCAAATGCGTTAACCCCAATTGTTTTACTCTTCTTAAACGTTGAAAATAAGGGTGTTCTATTAAATCGAAAATAATATCGTGTGGAATCGTAATAAAACCATAGATTGGGTCGTTAAATATTTTCTTTTTGTTGGGTTTACTCATAAATTTAAAGAAGCTTTTGCGATTCAAAAGTAGTACTTTTGAACAGGTTATTATTATACATTTTAAAACTTTAATTAAAATATGGATGCAATTACAATACTTTGGGCAGATGATGAAATTGATTTATTGAAACCACATATTTTATTTTTAGAAGAAAAAGGATACCAAGTTTTACCCACTCCAAGTGGAGATGATGCTTTAGATATTTTAGAAGAAAACAGAGTTGACATTGTGCTGTTAGATGAAAATATGCCTGGATTGTCAGGTTTAGAAACATTAGAAATCATAAAATCTAAATATCCATCGCTTCCTGTAATAATGATAACCAAAAGCGAAGAAGAGTTTATTATGGAAGAAGCCATTGGCTCTAAAATTTCAGATTATTTAATTAAGCCCGTAAATCCAAAGCAAATTCTACTTTCATTAAAAAAGAACTTAGATACTTCTAGATTAGTCAGTGAAAAATCAACTTCTAAATACCAACAAGAGTTTCGTCAAATTGGAATGACTTTAGGAGATAGATTAGACCATGAAGAATGGGCTGATGTTTACAAAAAATTAGTCTATTGGGAATTAGAATTAGATAAATCGAAAGAAACTGGAATGGATGAAATTTTGCACATGCAAAAAAACGAAGCCAACAGTCAGTTTTGCAAATTTGTAGAAAACAACTACACCTATTGGTTATCTCACCCTGAGGATGCTCCAGTAATGTCGCAAAGTTTATTTAAAAATTACGTAATACCTGAATTAAAAAAGAAAGACAATTCAGTGTTTTTTATTGTAATCGATAATTTAAGATACGACCAATGGAAAACGCTTGCCCCAATTATTAGTCAAGATTACTGGATAGATAAAGAAGATGTTTTTTACAGCATTTTACCTACAACTACTCAGTATTCTAGAAATTCAATTTTTGCAGGAATGATGCCTGGAGAAATTGCTAAAAGATATCCAGACAAATGGTCGAACGATGAAGATGATGGTGGAAAAAATTTACATGAAGAATTTTTTATAGAGGAACAATTAAAACGAAACAACCTTAACATTAAGTTTTCTTACAATAAAGTTTTAAATGTAAGTTATGGAAATAAGGTGTTAAATGAAATCCCAGGAATGTTTAATAATCCCTTAAACGTTATCGTTTATAATTTTGTTGACATGCTTTCACATGCTAGAACAGATACCCAAATTGTTAAAGAATTAGCTAGTGATGAAGCGGCTTACCGTTCGGTTGTGAAATCATGGTTTGAGCATTCTACATTGTATGAGATTATAAAAGAAATTGCTGCTCGTGGAGGTAAATTAATTATTACTACTGACCATGGTTCGATTAGAGTTAAAGAAGCAAGCAAAATTGTTGGCGACAAAGAAGTAAATACAAACTTAAGATACAAGCAAGGAAAAACATTAAGCTACGTTGAAAAAAATGTTTTGGCAATTAAAAACCCAGAAGATGCACACTTACCAAAAGTAAATGTTAGCCAAAGTTTTGTTTTTGCAAAAGATGATTACTTTTTTGCCTATCCAAATAATTATAACCATTACGTTAAATATTACAAAGACACTTTCCAACATGGAGGAATTTCTCTCGAAGAAATGTTAATTCCAGTTGTGATGTTAAGTCCAAAAAAATAAATTACAATGGAATTTATTGCGAAATCAATAAACGATCTAAACCAAATTAGCAAACAATTAATTGAACATTTTGGTACTATTAGAGTAATCTTATTTAATGGTGAGATGGGAGCAGGAAAAACTACCCTCATTAAGGAAATTTGTAAAAATTTAGGTGTTTCCGAGAATACATCAAGTCCTACTTTTTCAATTGTTAATGAATACCAAACCGATAATCACGAATCCATTTACCATTTCGATTTTTATAGATTAGAAAACGAACAAGAAGCAATGGATTTTGGCTATGAAGATTACTTTTATAGTAATTCATTTTGTTTCATTGAATGGTCAGAGAAAATTCCAAATCTAATACCTGAAAATCATCAAGTTGTCAGCATTAAAATAGACAATTCTAACAATAGAATTATTTCTATTGCATCCTAGCCACTATTTTTTAACTTTGTAGAAACGTATATTTTATAAAATTGTATGGCTACATCAGATGATTTATTAAAATCTTTAGCTCAAGGCTTTATGCCTCAAGAAGAAATGCTAGAAATTGCAAAGAAAAAAAGCAGTTTACAAATAGGTATTCCTAAAGAAGTTTCTTTACAAGAAAAAAGAATTCCATTGGTTCCTGATGCAGTTGCAGTTTTGGTAAATAATGGACATGAAGTAATTATTGAATCTGGTGCAGGTGAAGGCGCAAGTTTTAGCGATAGAGACTACAGTGAAGTTGGAGCGCAAATCGTTTATGGTACACCTGAAGTTTATCAAGCCAATTTAATATTAAAAGTAGAACCACCTACCCTAGAAGAAATCGATATGATGAAATCAGGGCAAATTTTAATTTCTGCTTTACAATTACCAATCCAACCAAAAGATTTTCTTAAAAAGTTAATTCATAAAAAAGTTACTGCAATTGCTTTTGATTTTATAAAAGACCCTGAAGGAATTTTACCAATTGTAAATGCGATGAGTGAAATTGCAGGTAATGCTTCAATCTTAATTGCTGCTGAATATTTAAGTAATTCAACCAATGGTCGCGGGCAATTATTTGGTGGCATTTCAGGTGTATCACCCAC
This sequence comes from Vicingus serpentipes, assembly GCF_007993035.1. Taxonomy (NCBI): domain Bacteria; kingdom Pseudomonadati; phylum Bacteroidota; class Flavobacteriia; order Flavobacteriales; family Vicingaceae; genus Vicingus; species Vicingus serpentipes. Next base: position 440,714 of record NZ_VOOS01000003.1, on the reverse strand, counting down.
GGATGTAGTTATTTTAGGAGCTGGAACTGTTGGCGAGTATGCAGCAAAATCAGCTTTAGGAATGGGAGCAACAGTAAAAGTGTTTGATAACAACACTCATAAATTAAGAAGATTACAAGATAGTGTTGGACAAAGAATTTATACTTCAGTAATACAACCTAATGTTTTATTAAACGCATTAAAAACAGCCGACGTAGTAATTGGTGCTATTAGCAATAAAATTGGACGAGCACCTATAATTGTTAGCGATGAAATGGTTGGAAGCATGAAAGAAGGTTCTGTAATTGTTGATGTAAGTATAGACAAAGGTGGTTGTATTGAAACCTCTGAAGTTACCAACCATAAAAAACCAACATTCATAAAATATGGAGTAATCCATTATTGTGTACCTAATATTGCTTCTAGAGTTTCGAGAACAGCTTCAAATGCATTAAGTAATGTAATAGCTCCTACTCTTATCGATACAGGAGAATATGGTGGCTTAGAATCAATGATTAAATCATATTCAGGTATACAAAATGGAGTATACATCTACAAAGGTGTTTTAACAAATAAATATTTGGCTGAAACTTTTAGTTTACCTTATAAAGATATCAATCTTCTATTAATGGCAATGTAATGAATACTAAAGGACTAACGAGAAGATTAAAATATTACGGATTAGGGTTTGGGTTAGGATTAATCTTAGTATGGGCTACATTACTAAAAGATAGAGACAGGGCTTCATGGCTACCTGAAGGTAGAATTTTAGACTTTTTAGAAGAAGTAGATCTAGAAATAACATCAAAAGCCCAATGCCAATTAGATTGTCTTAAAATAGATGCTAAACTTTTTGATAAAACTTTTTGGGAAAATGCTAAAGTAGATTTTAAGAAAAGTGCCGTAAAGCGCAAACCATGTCCAGAGCACTACATAAAATCGAAATTAGCTGACGGAAGAGAAATTGCCTTATACATAGAAAATTGTGAGACTTGTATAGATTGTGAAAATGAAAGAACTGCTTTTTTAAGAAGCATAGAAATAGATGGTATAGAAAACTGCAATTGCGAATAAGCTTGATTTAAGTCTATGAAAATTTATATCAATGGAAGATTTCTAACTCAACAACCTACTGGAGTACAATTTTTTGCTCAAGAAATTTGTAAAGAGATAGAAAACGATATTGATTTTGAAATTCTAGTCCCTAAAAACCAGGCATTAATCAATAATTCATTCAATCATAAAATAAAAAAAATTGGGAGTTTTAAAGGTTATTTATGGGAACAAATAAATTTACCTAATTTTATTAAAAAAGAGCCTAATTGCATCTTAATAAACCTCTGCAACCTGGCTCCAATATCTATAAGTAATCAAATCATTACTATTCATGATTTAGCTTTTATAGAAAATAAAAATTGGTTTAGTTTACCTTTTCAAAAGGTTTATAATTTTATCATTCCTAGAATAGTTAAAAAAAATAAAGCCATTATAACTGTATCTGAAACAATCAAAAATGAGCTTGTAAATTATTTTAAAATTGAAGAAACTAAAGTTTCAGTTATTTACAATAAATTAAATACCAAACTGATTAATTCAGAACCAAAAAAACCTTCTATTCTATTTGAAGTTCAAGAATTCTATTTAATGGTTGGATCAAACAACCCAAGAAAGAATTTTGCATTTGTAGAAAAAATTTTCACTAAGCAATTAGCAAATAAAAACCTAATTATAGTAGGTGCTGATCATTCTAGTTTTAACTCTAGTGAAAGTATTAATAGTAAAAAAATAATTCGTTTAAAAAATGTCACCGAAAATGAACTGACTTGGTTATATAAAAATACATTAGCAGTAATTAATCCTTCTTTTTATGAAGGATTTGGCATTCCAAATATTGAAGCAATGTATTTTAAAACGCCTATTCTTTGCTCAAATATTCCTGTTTTTAAAGAAGTGTGCGCTAACTATGCAGACTATTTTGAATTAGGTAATGAAGTTGATTTTATAGAAAAACTTAATTCAATCTCTTCTTATAATAAAGAGAATAGCAACTTGGATTTTTTCCAGAATCAAAATAGAATTAATCAACTTAAAAATCTATTAAATTGATGAAAGTAGCTTTTGTTCAAGATTGGTTAACAGTTGATGGTGGTGCTGAGAAAGTAGCAAAAGAAATTATCAATTGCTTTGATGATGTTGATGTTTTTTGTTTAGTTGATGATTTATCTGACAAAGACAGGACCGAAATAATTAAAGGAAAATCTACAACAACCTCATTTATTCAAAAATTACCTTTTGGGAAAAAATCTTATCGAAATTATTTTCCATTATTTCCATGTGCTATAGAAAGTTTAGATTTTACTGGTTATGATTTAATTGTTTCTTCTTCTTACTCCGTGGCAAAAGGATTAAAAAAAGCAACTAAAAATCAAACACATATTTGCTATTGCCACTCTCCTATTCGTTATGCATGGGACTTGCAAGAAGAGTATCTATCTCATGTAAATGGACTAAAGAGAGTGTTAGCTCGAATATTTTTAGCTTACATTAGAAAGTGGGATTTAAAAACGGCTAATCGCCCTGACCATTATATAACAAATTCTCATTTTGTTGCCGAAAGGATTAAAAGGATTTACAAAAGAGAAGCAACCGTAATATATCCACCAATCGATACAACTAGCTTTTCATATGTTGAGCAAAAAGAAAATTATTATTTTACCTCAGCGAGAATGGTTCCCTATAAAAAAATAGACCTCATCGTTAAAGCTTTTGCTCAGCTACCTAACTTAAAATTAATTGTTTCTGGTGATGGTCCTGAATTAGAAAATTTAAAAAGAATGGCAACAGAAAATGTTGATTTTATTGGGTTTGTAAGTAAATCATCTCTGATTGACTACACCCAAAGAGCTAAAGCATTTATTCTCGCTGCCGAAGAAGATTTTGGCATTACAAGCATAGAAGCACAATCGTGCGGTACACCTATAATTGCACTAAAAAAAGGTGGTTATTTAGAAACCGTTATTGAAAATAAAACAGGTGTATTTTTTGACGAACAAACAGCTGAATCAATAATTGATACAATAGACTTATTTGAAAACAAAAAAACTAATTTTGCCAAAGAAGATTTTATTGAAAATGTAACACGATTTTCAATTGAAAGATTTAAAAAGGAATTTAAATCATTTGTAAAAAAGCATGGATAATCCAACATTAAAAAAAATACACTTTGGTAGTTTTTTACTATTGGCATTTTTCCCGCTATTAAATGCTAAAATGGTTCCTCTTGCCATTGCTTCTTGGCTTTTAACAAACATTGTATTTGGTTTTATTGAGCAAAATAAAAATGGATGGAATTCTTTAAAACCATTATTTGTTCAAAGTAGTTTATTCATCATAATATTAATTTGGACACTAATTATAGATCAAAGTAAAGACGCTTATTTTTATTTAGAGAGATCTCTTAGCCTTCTTATTTTTCCAATTGGATTTTACTTTAATCCAATTACATTTAATCACAAACAATTAAATATTATTAAAATATCATTTGCGGGTTCTTCTATTTTTTTCATTCTAATTTCATCTATAATCGCTTTCTTTACTCTAATTCAAAAAATTGGAAACCCTGATTGGTATCCAACTTTAAACGATTTGTTAAGCGCTCATAATTTTCATCATCATTTTAGATCTTCTTTCGAAAATTTTTCTGATTTCCATCCAACATATGCCTCAATGTATTTAGGCTTATCATTTATATTTATACTCAATCTGTTAATCAATCATTTTTCAGAAATTTCATTAAACAGAAAGATTTTAGGGAGCTTTTCTTTACTCTTAATTTTAATTTTAATTGCAATTCTCGCATCAAGAACACCTTTTATTGCTACAATTTTAGTTTCTATTTTATTGCTTTTCATTAAATTAAAAAGAAAGATTTATGCTTTTTTTGCAATTATAGCTGCTATTTTAATCGCCACTGCCTTATTTTTTACTGTTCCTTCTTTTTCTGCTAGATTTTCTGAAATTTCTTTAACCAATACAGCTTTACCTTCTGAAGAAGGTGATGGTGATTCTTTTAATGTTAGAACTGGAATTTTACATTGTACAATTGAATTGATTAGTAACAATTGGTTAACTGGTGTTGGTCCAGGTCAAACACAAAAATTACTAGATAAATGTTATATGGATATAGCTCCTGAAATCTATAAAGATGAACATTACAATACTCACAATCAATTTTTAAGCTATTGGGTTGGAATGGGAGTCTTAGGCATTTTAACATTAATCTTCATCTTGTTTTCAACTTCTTATGTTGGATTAAAAAATCACAACCTATTACCTTTAATAGTCTGTTTGTTTTTCAGTCTCTGTTTCATGACTGAAAATATTTTGGTAAGGCAACAGGGAGTAGTGGTTGTAGCCTTCTTTTTAAACCTTTTTTACTTTACAGAATACCGAACAAAATCAGTAAAATAAATCAAGTCAACAATTCTTTGTGTTTGGTTGTCTTTAATTTTATCTTTGTTTGTTATTTTAACCTAAGTTTTTGACAAGATATTCTCAATATATAAAGTTTTTCAACATTGCTGGTGATGTGTTATTACTCAATAGTGCTTATATCATTGCTTTCTACTATAAGTTTGGTGAGTTTCACCCTCCATTTTTATCCATGCTTTTATATATTAATATTGTTTGGTGGCTTGTTTCTTCAATAACTAAACCATATAAATTAGCTAGGACATCAAAACTGCATCAAGTTTTAAGAGCTTCATATACCGTATTAATTTTTCATGTATTATTAGTCTTTGCCTACTACGTATTTGAGCAATCTCAGCGATACTCTAGGGAGCTTTTACTTATTATGTACAGCATTTTATTTATCTCATTTTTTATCTGGAAAATTGCATTTATCTTATTTTTAAGATGGCTGAGAAAAAAAGGATACAACTATCGAAACATAATTTTAGTTTCAAATTCTGATAATCCAACGCAAATTCAAACATACATAGATGCTCACCCTGAAGACGGATATAGAGTTAAAAAAATATTTGAACCGAAGAACTATAACGGAACAGAATTTCATGAAGAAATAAAAGATTATTGTAACAACAATCAAGTACATGAAATCTTTTATACCATGTCATCAATTCATCATAATTCACTTGTAGATTTAATGAATTTTACTGAAGAAAAATTCATTAAAATGAGACTTATTGCTGATTTTAAAAGCATTATGTTTAGAACTCTTGAATTAGAACATTTTGATTTAATACCTATTTTAAAAGTAGTTTCTACTCCTTTAGATGCTTGGCATAACCAAATTATAAAAAGAATTTTTGATTTTATATTCTCATTATTCGTGATACTTTTTATTCTTACTTGGTTATTTCCAATTTTATTTATTTTAATTAAAATAGATTCAAAAGGACCAATTTTTTTCAAACAAAAAAGAACCGGAAGAGATAACAAAGCATTTTGGTGCTACAAGTTAAGAACGATGCATGTAAATGATGAATCAGATACTGTACAAGCCACAAAAAATGATAAAAGAATTACAAAAATTGGTAACTTTTTAAGAAATACAAGCCTAGATGAATTACCTCAATTTTTCAATGTACTGATTGGTGAAATGTCAGTTGTAGGTCCTCGACCTCATATGCTAAAGCATACACAAGATTTTGCAGAGGAACTTGAAACTTTTATGGTAAGACATAAAATTAAACCAGGTATAACTGGTCTTGCACAAACAAAAGGTTATAGGGGAGAAACCGATGATTTTGAAAAAAGAAAAAATAGGGTGAAAATGGATTTATTTTACATTAAAAACTGGTCATTCCCGTTTGATTTGGCTATTATTGTAAACACTGTTTTAGATATATTTAGAGGGCATAACGATTAGATTAATGACAGATAACACTAACATAGATTGGAAGTTTGAAATATCTCCAAAAGGCAATCTCTTAGAGCTTAATTTCAAAGAAATATGGAAGTATCGTGATTTGCTTGTTTTGTTTGTTAAAAGAGATATTATTACTATCTACAAACAAACCATTTTAGGTCCACTTTGGTATCTTATTCAACCAATATTTACATCAGTAATATTTACAATAATATTTAATAATGTTGCTAATATAGATACGAATGGAATACCTCCTTTTCTATTCAATTTAGCAGGAATTACGACATGGAACTATTTTAGAGATTGTTTAATTGCGACATCTGATACATTTAAAAGTAACCAGCATATTTTCGGAAAAGTATATTTTCCTAGAATTATACTTCCATTATCAATTGTTGTTTCTAATTTAATAAAGTTTAGCATTCAAATTTTAGTGTTTATAATGAGTTATTTATATTACACGCTATATAAAGGTGTAGATATATCTCCTAACGATTTAATTATTCTATATCCATTCCTTGTTGTTATAATGGGCATTCTTAGCCTTGGATTAGGTATGATTATTTCATCTATGGTTACCAAATACCGAGATTTAATGTTTTTATTACAATTTGGTGTACAGCTTCTAATGTATCTTTCTCTTGTAGCTTATCCATTAAGTTTAATTCAACAAAAATTACCTCAACTATCATGGATAGTTGAATATAATCCTATGGCTCATATTATTGAAGCTTCAAGATATTTACTTTTAAATTCTGGGGATTTCTCATTAAAATGGATGCTTTATACAATTAGTGTTACCATAGTAGTATTTTTATTGGGTGTCCTGATTTTTAACAAAACTGAAAAACGCTTTATAGATACCGTTTAATGAATAACGAGAAAGAAATAATATTAAAAGTTGAAAACATTTCAAAACAATATCGTTTAGGATTAGTTGGGACTGGGACCTTATCGGATGATCTTAAAAGATGGTGGCACTTAGTTAGAGGAAAAGAGGATCCTTTCCTAAAAATTGGAGATACAAATGATAGATCTACTAAAGGAGAATCAAACTATGTATGGTCTTTAAAAAACATAAGTTTTGATGTTTATGAGGGTGATGTAATTGGAGTTATTGGCAAGAATGGAGCGGGTAAATCTACCTTATTAAAGATTCTATCAAGAGTAACAAGTCCAACTACCGGAACTATTAAATCGAATGGACGAATAGCTTCTTTACTTGAAGTTGGAACAGGCTTTCATCCCGAATTAACAGGAAAAGAAAATATCTATCTTAATGGAGCTATTTTAGGAATGACTAAAAAAGAAATAGCTAGTAAATTAGATGAAATTATAGAGTTTTCAGGTTGTGAAAGATATATCGACACTCCTACTAAAAGATACAGTAGTGGCATGACAGTTCGTTTAGCTTTTGCTGTAGCAGCATTTTTAGAACCTGATATTTTAATTGTGGATGAAGTTTTAGCTGTTGGAGATGCTGAGTTTCAAAAGAAAGCAATTGGAAAAATGAAAGACATTTCAACTGGAGATAATGGTAGAACTGTTTTATTTGTTAGCCATAATATGGCTGCTGTTGAAAATTTATGTAAAAAATCAATTTTATTACAAAATGGTGAAGTAATAATGACTGGAGACACAAACAATGTTATTGCTCATTATCTTTCAACTCAAAACCATCAATTAATAAAACTTTCTGAAGTGAAATCTCGTCAAGGAAATTCAACTTTACGATTTACAGATGGCTTAATTGAAGGTGTTAATACAACCAATAACCTGATTGAAACTTTTAAGGAAGTTAGACTTAAGCTCGATTACACTTTAAATGTAGAAAATGTTTTAAACTTTAGAATTGATGTCGGCATTAACAATTATTTAGGGGATCGAATTGCATGGATTTCCACAGATACTATTCCTGAAGATTTTGATATTAAAAACAATAAAATTTCATTTATAATATCACAATTACCTCTTGCGCCAGGAGATTATACTTGCAATATTTTCTGTGAAATTAATAACGAAATTGCTGACTGGCTAAGTGGAGTACTGCCATTTTCTGTTGCAGAAAAAGATTATTACAATTCAGGAAAAGTTGTTCCTTCTAATCAAGGTTCAATTTTATTAGATTATAAAATTTCGCAGTAATGATAGATAAAATAAAATCTTACTTAAAAAGGTTAGAAAAGAATCAACACCTAATTATTGAAGAGTTAAATGTTACAAAAAAACAAACTAATGAAATTGAATGGGCTAACATTTATCACGACAGTATAAGAGGTAAAGTTTGGTTAGAAAATTTACCTTTAAATGTAGGAAGGTGGGCAGGAAATTATTCATTTTTTTATGTACTACATAGAATATTAAATGATTATCAACCAAAAAACATTCTTGAATTAGGCTTGGGAGAGTCAACCAAAATAATATCTACCTATTTAGATAATTTTCTAACAAACTCTAATCATATTGTTGTAGAACATAACCCAGATTGGGTAGAATCTTTTAAAGAAAAATTTAAACTTAATGAACGTACAAAAATAGAACTGCTTGAATTAGAATTAAAAAATATAAACGGATTTGAGGTTAATAGTTATAAGGATTTTGACTTAAAGTTAACTAACGATTTCGACTTTTATATTGTTGATGGCCCGTTTGGTGCTGACCGTTTTTCTCGTTACGATATCATTTCATTAGTTAAAAACTTTGAAAAAAATAAAGAATTTATTATTCTTTTTGATGACACCAACCGAAGAGGAGAGCAAGAAACTTGTGATGAAATATGTTCAATCTTAAAAAAGAATAAAATTATTTACCATACTTTTAATTATTCAGGCAATAAGGCATCTACAGTTATTGCTTCTGATAAATATAAATTCTCAACTTCATTTTAATTTTTTTAAATGAAAAATGAATTAGCACCAATTGTTCTATTTGTTTATAATAGACCTGATCACACTAAAAAAGTACTAGAATCTTTATCCTTGAATAAAGAAGCTAGAAATAGCTTACTTTATATCGTTTGTGATGGAATTAAAGAAAATTCTACTGAAGAAAACACTTTAAATATTAATGAGGTTAGAAAAATTGCTGATGAAGAAAATAGGTTTCAAGAAGTTAAGGTAATAAAACACTCTTCAAACAATGGCTTAGCAAAATCAATAATTGAAGGAGTAACTAACCTCTTTAACAAGCATGATAGATTAATTATTTTAGAAGATGACCTTGTAACATCTCCTTACTTTTTAAACTACATGAATAATAGCTTAAATGTTTATCAAGATGATACTGAAGTAGTTTGTATTAGTGGGTATGTTTATCCTATTAAGAAAAAATTACCCGAAACTTATTTTATAAAAGGTGCTGACTGTTGGGGCTGGGCTACTTGGAAAAACAAATGGTCCATTTTTAATAAAAATGGGGAAGACCTTTTAAATAAAATAGAAACTCAGGGACTTCAGAATGATTTTGATTTTGATAGTAGCTACCCATATACACAAATGCTAAAAGATCAAGTACTTGGATATAATAATTCTTGGGCGATTAGATGGTATGCATCCTCTTTCTTAAAGCATAAATATTGTCTTTATCCTGGAGTTTCTTTAGTCCAAAACATTGGTATTGATGGCTCTGGAACACATAGTGGGATTTCAAACTCATGGGATGTAAACCTTTCGAAAACTGCAATTAATATTGTAAAACAACCTGCTATTGAAAATAAATTGGCTAAGAAACAATTTATTAAATACTTTAACTCACTTAAAAAGGTGAACAAAAATAATGGTATCCTAAACTACATTAAGAATTATATTAAAAGTGAGTAACATTTTAAATTTATATACCGATTTAAATTATTTACCTAGTGGTAAAAACGTTACTATAATGCTTTATCCTTTTTTTGATTCGCCGAAAGAAGATATTAATGACCCCGACTATGGAAGGTTTGAGAATTACATTAATAATAGTAGTAAGATTTTTAAACTAGTAAACAATGAGAATGATGCTGACATTGTCGTTTTGCCTTTTGAGTTTTCATTCGAAGAAAGTGACATCAAAATAGCTCAGAAGTTTGTCAATAATTATAAAAAATCAAATAAGCCTATTTTAGTTTTTTATAATTCAGACTATGATTACAATATTCCTTTAGATAATGTGATCATCCTTAGAACTTCATTTTATAAATCAACTAAAAGTAAAAATGAATTTGCTTTACCTGGCTGGAGTAAAGATTTTTATAACTCTAGGTTTAATGAAACGACCAAAAAGCCTGTTAACCCTTCCATTAGTTATTGTGGGTACATTGATTATCTCCGGCCTTCATTAAAGGATATTTTGAATAATTATAAGGATAAACTAACATCAAAAACATATAATATATATGAAATTGGTCCAAAACTAAGAGGAAAAGCTATCAGAAATTTAATTAAAAGTAAAGGTGTAAAAACTAATTTCATTTTTAGAAACGGATTTTGGGCAGCAGGATTAGATAAAAAAATGGCAAGAGAAGAATATATCCAAAACATGTATTCTTCAGACTATGCTTTAGTTGTCAGAGGAGCTGGAAATTTCTCTTACAGATTGTATGAAGTTCTTAGTTGTGGTAAAATTCCAGTATTTATAGATACTGATTGTGTATTACCGTATGATCATATTATTGATTGGAAAAAATATGTAGTTTGGATTAATCAAAAAGATAATATAAGTCAAAGACTTATTGAATTTCATAATGACATATCAGATAAAGATTTTTACCAATTAAAACAAAACTGTAGAAAATTATACGAAGAATGGATTTCTCCATTTGGGTTCTTTTCTAAACTTAATAATTACTTAGATTTTGAAAAAAATAATTAATAAACTAATTACATTTTTTGCTTCAAAGAAAACTAAAGCAATAACAACTCATGGCAAATCGCATGGCTGGTTTGGTAATTATTCAAAATGGGAAGATGCAAAAAAAAAATGTACTGGATATGATGATTTTGAAATATTAGAAAAAGTTAAGTCTTCTGTTCTAAAAGTTAAAAATGGCGAAGCAGTTTACGAAAGAGATTCGGTAATTTTTGATGAAATTCAATATTCACAACCTTTATTGGATATTTTTAAAGAAATTGTTGAGAAAAATGATAACTCATTAAATATCGTTGATTTTGGCGGTTCACTAGGTAGCTCATATTTTCAAAACAGATCATTTCTAAGTTCCTTAAACAATTTAAATTGGAATGTGGTTGAACAACCACATTTTGTTGAATGTGGTAAAAAGCATATTGAAGATAATCACTTAAAATTTTATTATACCATTGAAGAAGCATTAAAAGAGAATATAAATCATGTTTTATTTTTATCAAGTGTTATTCCTTATTTTGAAGATCCTTTTGAACTTATTAAGAAAATGCTAACTTATAAATTTGAATACATTATAATTGATAGAACAGCTTTTATTGAATCAGATAAGGATAGAATAACTGTTCAAATTGTACCTGAATTCATTTACAAAGCTTCGTATCCTGCTTGGTTTTTTAATGAACAGAAATTTGTTAGTGCATTTTTATCTGATTATGAATTGGTAAAAGAATTTGATAGTAAATTTGATCCTCGAGAAAAATTAGATGATGGTGTTTGGTCCTACCGAAAAGGGTTTGTGTTTAAGAGAAAACCATGAAATTAAACTTTTGTACTTTATTTAGTTCAAATTATCTATCTAGAGGGATAGCACTATATCAATCATTATTAAAACATAATAAAAACTTTCACCTATACGTATTTGCCTTCGATGATATAACCTTTAATTATTTTTTAAAGGAAAACCTTCCCAACCTTACAGTTATTTCTCTAGATGAGTTTGAAGATGAAGAATTGTTACGTGTAAAACCTAATAGAAAACTCGGTGAATATTGCTGGACATGCACTTCTTCCACTATCCTATATAGTATCAATAAGTATAATTTATCGAACTGCACTTATTTAGATGCTGATATGATGTTCTTCTCTGATCCTAAAGTTCTTATTGATGAGATGGGAGAAAAATCTGTTTTAATTACAGAGCATCGCTATACAAAAGAATATGACCAGTCTGAAGAAAGTGGAATTTATTGTGTTCAGTTTGTCACCTTTAAAAATAATGAGCACGGCATGAAAGTATTAAACTGGTGGCGAGAAAGGTGCTTAGAATGGTGTTATGCAATTGCTGAAAATGGGAAATTTGGTGACCAAAAGTATTTAGATGATTGGACAGAAAGGTTTGAAGGTGTTCATGAACTACAACATCTTGGGGGAGGGATTGCTCCTTGGAATGTTCAACAGTACAGTTTTCAAATAAAAAATGGTGATTTAATTGGAACTGAAAAAACTACTGGAAATAATTTTAAGGCAATATTTTACCATTATCATGGAGTAAAATATTATTATAATGATATCGTGTCTTTCTCTCATCCAGCCTATCTACTATCAAAAAATGTTCAAAAGTTATTTTACCAACCTTATATCAAAACATTAAATAAAATTAAAGAATCAATTAACCTAGCCGATTCATCTTTTGATCCTAATGGAAGCACTGAAAATTCTCCTACTCACCCCTATTGCTTAAAATCTCTAATTATTTTATATTTAAAAGAGTTAAAAAAATCGCCTAAATATATTTTTGGAAAATCTATTAAAAACAAGCTAAAACACCATTATTTTTATTTCAGTAAAAAACTTTAAAAAAACCTTAAATTTGGATTTACACTAGCCAAATAAAAAATTATGGCATATACATTAGATTTAAAAACATTTACAGATAAAAGAGGAAACTTAACCGTAATTGAAAAAGTGATTCCTTTTGAAATTAAAAGGGTATTTTATATTTACGGAGTTGACGACTCTATTCGAGGCGGACATCGACATCATAAAACAATTCAAGCGGCAATTTGTATTCAAGGTTCTTGTACTATTTATAATAACGATAGTAAAACAGAGACTAAATTTGAATTAAATCAACCGAATAAATGTTTAGTTATAGAGCCTCAAGATTGGCATACGATGTATAATTTTTCTAAAGATGCAATACTTATGGTTTTTGCTTCCGAGTTTTTTGAAGCCGAAGATTATATTTACAAACCTTACGATAAATGATAGATTATGAAAATTTAGGCAAACTGAATCTTCCTTTTTTTGATGCTTATAAAAAAGCTTTTGAAGATACTTTAAATTCAGGTTGGTATATTTTAGGAGATAAAGTAAAATCGTTTGAAAACGATTTTAGCAACTATTGTGAGGCTAAATATTGTGTTGGAGTAGCAAATGGTTTAGATGCTTTAACTCTATCACTCAAGTCTTTTAATTTTAAAGAGGGTTCAGAGGTTATTGTACCTTCTAATACATATATTGCAACAATACTTTCTATTATTCATAATGGTTTGAAGCCAGTATTAGTTGAACCAGACATTAACACCTATAATATTGATCCCACTAAAATAGAAGAAAAAATAACTTCAAAAACTGTTGCAATAATGGTTGTTCATCTTTATGGTAAAATGTGCAACATGGAAAGTATTAATTTTTTAGCAAAAAAAAATAATTTAAAAGTTATCGAAGATTGTGCTCAAGCCCATGGGGCATCACTAAAAAAAATAAAGGCCGGTAATTGGGGTGACATTGGAGCTTTCAGTTTTTATCCTACAAAAAACCTAGGAGCTATTGCTGATGGAGGTGCAATTACAACTAGTATTATTGAAAATGCTGATTCAATAAGAACACTTAGAAATTATGGTTCTAAAATTAAATACCATAATGAAATAGTTGGCTTTAATTCTCGATTAGATGAAATACAAGCAGCATTTTTATCTATTAAACTTAAACGTTTAAATGAAATTAATGAGCATAAAAGATTTCTTGCAAATATTTATCAAAACAACTTAAAAACTGATTATATAAAACCAGCAATAGATACTGATTATTATGATGTTTTTCATATTTATAATATTCGACATCCTAAAAGAGATGAGCTTAAAGAATATTTATTAAAAAATGAAGTTAAAACAGAGATTCATTACCCTATAACACCAGTTAAACAAAAAGCTATGATTGGAATTTTGGATAAAATTAAGACTCCAATTGCAGATGAAATTCATGATACAACATTAAGCTTACCTATTTCATTTTTTCATACAGAAGAAGATATTTTAAAGGTGATAGAAATAATGAACAAATTTTAATGAGCAATTCAATATTAATATCAATAATTACAATAAATTACAATGATAAAGTTGGACTTGAACGTACAATAAAAAGCATTGTCAATCAAACCAACAAAAACTTTGAATATATTGTAATTGATGGTAATAGTAGTGATGGCAGCAAAGAAGTTATAGAAGATTATAAAGATAGAATTGATTTATGTGTAAGTGAGCCTGATAAAGGGATTTATAACGCCATGAATAAAGGTATAAACAATGCAAATGGTGATTACCTCTTATTTATTAACAGTGGAGATGAATTATATAATACCAATGTATTAGAAGAAAATATTGCCGAATTACACTCTGAAGATTTAATTTATTTTGATCTACTTCAAGTTTTTAAAGATAAAACTAATCTTCATCGATTTCCAGATGAAATAAACAACAATACTTTCTTGAAGGGAACTATTGGTCATCCGACAACATTTATTAAAAAAGACTTATTTCATAAAATTGGATTATATGATGAAACCTTAAATATTGTAGCCGATTGGAAATTTTTTAGCTTAGCTTTTATTAAGCATAACTGCTCAACTCGTCATGTAAATAAGGTTTTGTCTAAATTTTATATGGATGGAGTTAGCACAATTAATAATGAGAAGACTAAACAGGAAAGACAAAAAGTAATAGAAGAAAATTTTTCAGATTATGTTAGACTTAACGAACTAGAAAACTTTGCTATTACTGTGAAAAATGCAAAATCTATAAGATTTTTAAGGAACCTAGGTATTTTAAAATTTATAGATAAAATATGAGTTTACTTTCTAAAATTAAAGCTAAATATCATTTTCATAGAAATAAGCTTAATGAAGATTCTAATTTATTAAAATGGAAAATAAAAATTTGGTTTAACAATATTTTTGACTCTAATCTAAGAAATCAAATAAGGAATCCTAAAAACATTCCTGTTATCATTATTAGTTATAACCAATTATTCCATTTGAAGCAATTAGTAGATTTTTTATTATTAAACAAACACCAAGATATTGTTATAATCGATAATAACTCTACCTATATACCCCTACTTACTTATTTTGATGAAATAGAAAAAAACAACAACGTAACTATACATAAATTGAGAGAAAATTTTGGTCATCTTGTATTTTGGAAAAACAAAGAATTGTTTGAAAAATATTCAAAAGGATACCACATAGTTACAGATGCAGATATCGTTCCTCATGAAAAAACGCCAAGCAACTACTTATCTGTTTTTCTTAAACTTTTGAATACTAATAAAGATATTACTAAAGTCGGTTTTAGTCTTTATTTAGATGATATTCCTGATTATAATCCAAATAAAAAAAATATAATCAATTGGGAAAATCAATTTTGGCAAAATAAAATTAACAAGCATTATCTATCATCTATAGATACAACTTTTGCGATGTACAGACCAAATTATAAAAGAAATAATCATAACTTTTTAAGTGGCATCAGAACTAATAAACCATACACTGCTAGACATGGGGGATGGTACATTAATCCAAAAGCTTTAACCGAAGAACAACTTTTTTATATAAAAACTGCAAATAGCTCTAGCTCATGGCTTACCAATGAAAATGGTGAGTTAGTAAATGATACTTTTAAAAATCACTATACAAATAAGAATGATTAAAAAATTTAAAATGAAATTTTACAAGTATTTAGGAGTTTCTTCTAATTCTTGGACTAAAGATAACCGAAGTTTTTATAGAATATTCAAATTTATTTTTTCAATTAGAGGACAAAAAAGATTATGGTCGCTTTTTGTGAAAATATTTATTTTTCTAATAAGAAAAATAACCGGAATTAATGTTCGTAATCTTCATTATAAAAAATGGGCAAAACAAAATTTTATTACAAAAAAGCAATTATTGATTTTAAAAGAAAAACAAAAAGAACTTTCTTATAGACCATTAATCAGTATAGTTTTACCTGTTTATGACCCGCCTGAAAATTTCTTTATCGAATGTATAGAATCAGTTATCAATCAAATTTATACAAATTGGGAACTTTGTATTGCAGATGATGTATCTCCAAATGAAAACATAAGGAAAATCATAAAATCTTATGCTGAAAAAGATAAACGAATAAAATATGTATTTAGAACTGAAAATGGTCATATTTCTGCAGCTTCAAATTCAGCAATAGAAATCGCTACTGGAGAATATTTAGCTTTACTAGACCATGATGATTTAATAACCCCTGATGCCCTATATGAAAATGTATTGGCTTTAAACAATGATAGAGAAATTGACTTTTTATATTCGGATGAAGATAAAATAAATGAAAAAGGACAGTTTTTAGATGGGCATTTTAAACCTGACTTTTGTCCCGATAATTTTTTAAGCAGAAACTACATTTGCCATTTTTCAGTTATTAGAACTAGTATTATAAAAGAAATTGGAGGATTTAGAATAGGATTGGAAGGAAGTCAAGATTATGATATTTTTTTAAGAGCTATTGAAAAATGTAAAAAAATACATCACATTCCAAAAATGCTTTACCACTGGAGAATTCATAGTGAATCTACAGCATTAAATATGGATACAAAGCCTTACGCTACATTAGCAGCTGTAAAAGCTTTAGAAGATACACTTACAAGAAGAAATATTAAAGGTAAGGTTGAATCTATTGATGAATTACCAGGCTTCTATAAAATTAAATATGACATAGAAACTTATAAGAAGGTTAGTATAATAATTCCGTCAAAAAATATGGCTGAATTAACTAATACTTGCATTAAATCTATTTTTAACTTAACTAAGTATCCCGATTTTGAAGTAATTCTAATTAACAACAATAGTGATGAAAATACATTTTTTGAAATGGTAAAAAAATGGGAACAAAAAGAACCAAATAGATTTAAATGTATAACTGATAATGGAGATTTTAATTTTTCTAGATTGATTAACAATGCAGCAAAAGAAGCCAAAGGAGATTACTTATTACTCCTTAACAATGACACTGAAGTTACACAACCAGATTGGATTTCATTATTAGTTGAGCAAGCGCAAAGAGAATCTATTGGTGCTGTTGGAGTTAGATTACTTTATAAAAACGAGACCATTCAACATGCAGGAGTAATAATTGGTTTAAGAGGTATTGCAGGACATCCTTTTGTGGGCGCTGATAAAAATGAACCTGGTTATTTTAATTACCTTAAGAGTGTAAATAATTTCTCAGCTGTAACTGCAGCATGTTTAATGGTAAGAAAAAGATGTTTTGATGAAGTTAACGGGTTTAGTGAAGATTTGGCAATAGAATTTAACGATGTAGATTTCTGTTTAAAATTAAAAGAGAAAGGTTATAACAATATCTTCACTCCTGAGATAACCCTCTATCATTATGAATCTATTTCAAGAGGACACCCTCATAAAACTAAAGAATCATATGAAAAACATTTGAAAGAAAATAAACTATTTAAAGATAGATGGCAAAAGTACATTGACCATGATCCTTGCTATAATAAACATCTTTCATTAGAATATGATGACTTTAGAGTTAAACTCTAATTATTAAACGAACTAGTAGGAGGAATAATAGACCAATTGAAAAGAGCATAAATAACTTGTTTATGCTCTTTTTATTTAGCATTAATATTATAAACCCAAGAAGATTCCATAGCGTAAATATTCTTACAAAACCCCAATCATCTACATAAATAGCTGGACCAAGAATTAATGAAAATAAAGTCCAAAATAAAAATACAATAGAAAGTATTGAATTTACCGTTAGAGTTTTAATTTGTTTAAATTCAATACTTTTTATAACAATAGATACAAACCAAATATTCCATATTAAGAATAAGAACCAAAAAATAGTTTCAAAAATTAATTTGAAATCAGACAAATTAAAATTTTGCTTTGCTCCATAGATAATTCCGTAAACAGGATAAGATAAATTATGTGAACCATCTACTAATCTATCAGAGTTAATCGTTGTTTTTAAGTAAAATTTCCAAAGTAAAATCAATAAAAGAGGAATTGCTAGTAAAAGCCCTTTAGCAATTAATTTAAGATCAAATTTATTGTCCTTCAAAAGCTTTAAACCAACCAATAATGTCAATGGTCCAATAGCTATTAAAGAAGTTTCTCTTGAAAAGATTGCAAGAAGTATAGCTATAGTGTATAGCAATATGCTATTTCTTATAAAATAATATATTGCTAGAACAAAGAAAAAGGCTTCAAACAGTTCAGATGTATCTCGAGCTAAAGACATATATGCCCCAAAAGCAAATAATGGAAATAAAGCGAAATGTGAATTTAGTTTGTAAATTCTACCTATTTTAATAAAAAGATAGATTATTCCTATAAAAGCTAGAAGATTAGAAATAACAAGCCAAAAAGGCAGATAGTATTTACCTCCTAAGGAAAATAACCAAACTGTAGTTGGATATAAAATTCGTTGTATTCTATATTCAATATGATCTACCGTTACTCCATAAGCAAATCTTGATGTATCTAGAGGACTATGAGCATATCTGTAAAAAAATTGGCCATCATACCCTTGTCCTTCATTAATAATTAAATTAGGATGTAAACTATCTTTAACAACAAAATCAGAACCTGCAACTACGAAATGAGAAAAATTAAAGCCTCCAAATGATACCCTTAATAAAACAAAAGAACTTATAAGTAATACTGAAATAAGAATTACCTTCCTTTTTGTTAAAGAATTAATTAAGGATGAAAAATACATTAGTGATAGAGTTTAGATTTACCAAACCCCATTTTATTAAAAAAGTGCGTTAAAGAAACCCACAATACTCCTAGTCCATAAATTGAACTTCGCTTTAAATTTATTGACGATGCTTCGTCAAAATATTTAGTAGGACAAGTAACTTCAGCTATTTCATATCCTGCGTATACAATTTGTGAAAGCATTTGATTATCAAACACAAAATCATCAGAGTTTCTTTCATATTTAATTTTTTCTAAAACTTCTTTAGAAAAAGCTCTATACCCAGTATGGTATTCTGATAATTTTTGGTTGATTAATATATTTTGTGTGAGAGTTAAAATTCTGTTAGCTATATATTTATATATTGGCATCCCTCCTTTTAAAGCTCCTTTACCTAAAATTCTTGATCCTAAAACAACATGATACAAGTCATTAGCGATTAAATAAGACATTGAATGTATAAGCTTTGGCGTATATTGGTAATCTGGATGAAGCATGATAACAATATCTGCATTTAACTCTAGTGCTTTATTGTAACAAGATTTTTGATTCCCTCCATATCCTTTATTCACGTCATGTGAAACGATATGTTTAATACCTATTTCTTTACCTTTTTTAATAGTATCATCCTTGCTTTTATCATCTACTAAAACTACATCATCAACAATATCAAATGGTATTTCATTATAAGTTTTCTCAAGAGTTAAAGCAGCATTATATGCTGGTAAAACAACAACTATTTTTTTATTGTTAATCATCTATTAGTTATTTATCTATATCAAAAAGTTAAGTCACAAAGATATTTAAATATTTATCACTTAAAAATGAGAGTATAAACAATTAGTTTATCGAAAATATTAGATATTTGAAGTATGAATAAAAAACAAACTAAAATAATCAAGGTATTTCTTTACTTATTTTTAGTTATTGTTTTTCTACCAATGCTTCAATTTAGTTTTAGCCCATTTAAACTAGGAGGCCTTCAGGGTGCATACCTATTAAGCACAATGCCTAAATTAACAACCTCTAGTTTTCTAAATCAAAACTATCAAGACTGCACTGCAATTTATTTAAAACATCAAACACCTTTTAGAGCTGAACTAATTAAAGTTCGAAATCAAATTGATTATACTATTCATAAAAAAATAAATACGATTTTAACTTTAGGTAAAGACAATTACATTTTTGACCCTACTTATATAAAAGCAATTAGAGGTGAAGATTATTTAAATGATGAAGTTTTAACCAGCAAAATAACCTCGATTTTAAAAACTAAAACGAAATTAGATTCACTCAATATTCCCTTGCTAATATGCTTCGCACCGAACAAAGCAAATTATTATTCCGAAAAATTAATTCCAAAACCAATTGAAGTTGAAGCTACCAATCACAATTATTATAAAAAAAATCTACTAGAAGGTAGAATAAATATTATTGATTTTGACTCTATTTTTAATGAATTAAAGACAACTTCTAAATACCCTTTAATACCAAAATATGGAGCTCATTGGAGTACTTTTGGGGCATACAATTCAGCTAATATTTTATTTAACAAGTTAAACACAATAACCAAAAAAGAAACGTCTTCATTGATATTAGATTCTATTTATTTGACAGCTAACATAAAATTTAGTGATGATGATTATTTACCTTCTTTAAATTTACTAGAGAAATTAGAATCTCCAAAAATGGCTTACCCTATTTTTAATTTTAATGTTCAAAATAAACTTAATGTTCTTTTCATTTCTGATAGTTTCTGCTGGAGCTTTTATGACCTTGATATTCCAAAAAATTCTTTTACTCAAAATTCAGAGTTGTGGTATTACAACAAAACTAAATTTGATATAGATAAAAATAAAATAGGTCCAACTTCAAATATAATTCAATCTAAAGATATTGTTAATAGAGATCTCATTATAATTCTTTCATCAGCTCCATCATTGATAGATTTTGGGTTTGGTTTTTTTGAACAAATTGAACAAATGCATGAACAGTAAAAAAAACTATATATTTCATGTATTTATTCTAAGCTTACTTTTTTCTATAGCTGCAACACTTAGATTTAGTGATAACCATGAAAAACTTCCTGCTGATTGTGATGAATTTGGATATCTAAATTTAGCTAAGGCTTTTTCAAACAATAATACATTTAATGATCACTCTCCCAGACCTTACCTTAAGAATTTAGTAACTGAATTAAAAAAGAATAATATTCCTGAATTAGAATATAGATGGATGATAATGCCTTATGCCTATCATTTTTCTGAAAAAACGAATTACAAAATTATAAACCAATACCCTCCTGGAACTTCATTTTTAATTAGCTGGATTCCTATAGAATATAGAAAAAAGAGCTTTCCCTTTTTAGTAATATTTTTCTCTTTTTTAATCCCATTTTTATTTTTTAAAAATGCTTACCCATCAACTAATAAAAATAACATACTAATACCCCTCTCTTTTATTATCATTTTATTCAGCATTTCTACACCATTTTTAAGTGAATTAGCAAGAATAAATTCTTTGGCTTTTACTTTTTGTTTATTTATTACTGCTGGATTAATAGCTTTTAAAAAACCTCACATTTCTTTATTACTTATATTTCTATCTGCAAATTTTAGGCTAGTCAACTTATTAATGTTAATTCCTTTTGTTGCTATTATATTTCCTGAAGTAATTAAAAAAATAAAAAAACAAGAATTTAAAGAATTAAGAAATTTTCTTTTAAAATGCTTTAGCTATTCTATAATTGGAATCACTCCTTATTTTATATATGCCTATTTACTCTTAGGGAATCCTTTTGTTCCAACTTACCCAAGCCATGATATTGCTTCACATGGCTTATTTGAAGTAATGGATAATGTAAAATTTTATTTAAATCTTAACCAACCTTGGTTTGTTGTTCATTTAGTATCGCTATTAGTATTAGCAATTCAATTGCGATATAGGTTGTTATCGATTTTTCAATTCATAATAATATTATTATTTCCTTTATTAAATTACTCATTTTTTATATTTCATAAAATACAAATGGACTACTACCCTTTCGCTTCAGGAATGATTTTAATTGGAATATGCATCTATACCTTTAGAAATGCAAAATTGTTTTCTTATTCTAAACACCTTTATCTTCTTCCTTTTGCTCTTGCAATAACAATGTGTGTTGATGGTATTAATAGATACATAAACAAAGAGCATTTAAACTATAATGATGCTAATGATTATTATTCTGAGCTATGTGATTTCGATATTGTTTGGGGCGAATCGTTATGTGGAACCGCTGAGTATTTATGTAACAACAATGGTTTTAAATTTAAATATGCAACAAGAAGAGCAAGAGTAACAGCTATGAATTTTTTAAAGGAAAATAACTTATCTCAAGTTATCTTAGTTAATGATATATCATTACCATTTAAAGAAATTGAAGAAACATTAACCAACAACAATATTATGTTTGAGCTCAAAAAAAGTGAAAATTTGGGACTTTTATTAATTTTAAAATAATGGTTTTTAGTAGCATTATATTTTTATTATACTTCGCTCCAATTTTCTTTTTGGTATATTATCTTATTCCTCAAAAGTTAAAAAACTCTTGGATAATATTTTCTAGTTTATTGTTCTATTGGTGGGGAGCTCCTTCTTTTATTTTTATTTTAATATTAAGTTGTGTTTTAGATTACATATGTGCATTATTCTATTTAAAATACAATCTTAAGTTTATTTATTATATAGGAATATTAAGTAATGTAGGTTTACTTCTATATTTTAAGTACTATAATTTTTTTATCGAAAACTTTTTAACTTACACAAGCAGTAACGAAACCTTTTTAAGAGTTGCCTTACCCATTGGTATTTCATTTCTTACTTTCCAAAAAATAAGCTACCTAGTTGATTTAAAAAGAAGTAATGGCGAGCTTCAAGTAAATTTTAGCAAATATCTTCTCTATGTTGTCTTATTTCCTCAACTTATTGCTGGGCCTATTGTTCGATTTAAAGAAATAAGCAATCAAATTACTGATCGCTTTAAAACAATAAATTATAACACAGTATATTTAGGATTACGACGATTTATAATTGGTTTAGGTAAGAAAATATTAATCGCTAATGTTTTAGGAGAAACTGTAGATGCTATTTTTATTTTACCTATTACCGAACTATCAACTTTTGCAGTTCTTTTAGGTCTTACAGCTTATTCCTTTCAGATTTACTTTGACTTCTCTGGCTATTCAGATATGGCTATTGGGTTAGGTAAAATGATGGGATTTACATTTCCTGAAAATTTCAATTTTCCATACATAGCTAAAAATATTACCGAGTTCTGGAAAAGATGGCACATTACACTAAGTAATTGGATGAGAGATTATTTATATATCCCTTTAGGTGGAAATCAAAAAAGTGAAGTTAGAACTTATTTCAACCTTATATTAGTTTTTTTAATTTCAGGATTTTGGCATGGAGCAAGTTGGAACTTTATAGTTTGGGGAGCTTATCATGGAATCTTTTTAGTTTTAGAACGATTATTTCTCTCAAAACTAACCTCTAAACTACCTTCTTTTATTACAATATTATCAACGTTTGTAATTGTGTCTTTAGGATGGTTATTATTTAGAGTTGACAACCTTTCTCAAGCTTTAAATTATATTCAAGCCATAAATAATACAGATTTACAAATGAATAATTGGTCAGAATTATTTACAAATAAATTTTATTTCACACTTTTTACAGCTGCTCTATTGTCCTTTATTGGTGCTTTTTTTGAAGTTCAATTAAATAATCACCTTTCATCAATGCCTTCAAACAAAATAAAAATAGTCGGTTCTTTCGTTTCTATAATGTGTTTGTTTTTACTTTCTTTAGGCGAATTATTTGCTTCTGGATTTAATCCTTTTATTTACTTTAAATTTTAAAAATCTTCAAAATTAAAACGATTAACAAAAGCTGTATCATTTTCAATTTCAGGAGGAAGATTAAAGTATTCATAATTAAATCTTTCTAAAATTTCGTGTACAATTATGTTGGGTTTATACTCTAAAATTCGTGGAATTGAAATTCTAGGTGTCCAATCATAAACCGATTTATTAAAATTAAGTGACAAGAATTTTTTTAAATTTTCAGAATAACTATCTCTAATTACATAAATATCGATATCTAAAGTATCGTTTTGCATTTCAAAAACTTGAAATACATTATCGGGGTTATCAGGAAATCTTGTTGTATAGGTTAATTGGGGTAGGTTTCCATCTTTAGGAGTAAAAGCATCCTCTAAATAAGCATACTGAGTTTTATACCCTAATAAATGAAGTAAATCACCTGTTTGCATAGTTTGTTTCTTAATATTAAAATCACTCAACTCATAAGGATGTAATTTGGGGAAATCCTTATTAAGGACATCTAATATTTTTTTATAACCAAAATAAGCCCCTCTTTCATTCCAGTGAGTATCATATTTTAGGTAAACAGGATTATCTTTTTTAGCTTTTCTTAATTCATCAACGTAATTAATAAAATTATATCTAGAATTTAATTTAAGATATTCAAATAGCTGGTCTGAAGAAGAATAGGTTAATCTTTCGTTAAGAAAATCAGGGGCTTTTTCATTGTGAACTCTTGGCTTTGATGGAGGAAATGTTAAGTAATATTTAATTCCATGCTCTTCAAACCAAATGGTAATAAGCGTTAAATTATAATTAATACGCTTTAGCTCTTGCAAAGTAAATTCAATAGATATATTATCTAATGCTTTTTTTTCATTAAAAAACATCCATCCTTCTTTTCCAAAAACAACCTGAGATGTAAGATTGTTTAGTTTAAGGCGATCATATTTTAATTCTCCATAAAAAGCTACCAGCTCATTTTTTAAAGTAAATCTGTCATTAAAGTAATTTTGATAATCTCTAAAAAACTTCCAAACATTAGACCAACGCCATTCAGGAAATTGTTCAAGACTTCTATTTTCTAAACTTTCATTTTGTTTTTCTCCAAAAAAAGGAATAAATAAAATTGACACAAAACTAAAAACCAAAAGTGTTTGATTAAACGTAAAGTTTAATTGTTTCTTTTTATATAATATTATCGAAACAGCAACTGCTATAGTTAAAGCTATAAAAAGAGTAATATCAGTTGCAAAAAACCTTTTTAAGAAAAAAAAGAGTACAGAAGTAATACAAATTCCTATAATTATATATTTAATTATTTTACTCATTAAAATCTAAAATAGATAAAAGGATTATAACTACCTGAAGCAACATTCATAATACAATAAACAAATATGAAAAGAAGGCTTATTGTTTTAATTGATTTATATGTAAAGTTAAGTAACTGATTATCTGTGATTAAAAATTTATTATAAAAAAGGGTTAATCCATTAAAAGATAGTATTATTCCTACTATTAATACAAAGATAATTTCAGTAGATAAAAACATATTAAAGGTATAATGATTAGGGTTCGTTGTTCCGCTAAACATTATTGAAATGTAATTAATAGCATCTGAAAATGTCTCTATTCTAAAAAATATCCAAGCTATCATTACAACAAAAAGGGTGTAAATATTTCTTAAAATTTTTAATCGATCAATAATTTTATCAAATCCTAAACGCTCAATTACAATAAATACTCCATGTATCATTCCCCATAAAACAAAATTCCAACTAGCCCCATGCCATAAGCCCGTTAAAAAAAATACTATAAATAAATTTAAATAGGTTTTAAAGTTACCATTACGATTACCTCCTAATGAAATATAGAGGTAATCTCTAAACCAGTTACTTAACGAAATATGCCAACGTCTCCAAAATTCTCTTATAGATTTTGATGCATAAGGGAAATTAAAGTTCTCTAAAAAATCAAAGCCTAACATTTTACCCAAACCTATAGCCATATCTGAATAACCCGAGAAGTCAAAATAAATTTGTAATGAATATAATATTATACCCAACCAAGCTGTTGATGCATCCAGCTTATTCATATCGGCATCCATAATATAATCAGCTACTAAAGCTAATGAGTTTGAAATGATTACTTTTTTAGCTAACCCAATTATAAATCTTTCAACTCCAACATTAAACTTTTTTATATGAAGAATTCTTTTTTGTAACTGATATGCAACATCTTTATATCGTACAATTGGACCTGCAATTAACTGCGGAAATAAGGATACATAAAGTGCTAAGTCTACAAAACTTTTTTGAGCTTTATTATTTTTTCGATATACATCTATTAAATAGGAAATACTCTGAAATGTATAAAATGAAATACCTACCGGAAGTTTAATTTCTATATTTGAAATTAAAGGGAAATCAAAAATTTCAAAAAACACATTGAGATTATCAATAATAAATCCGGTATACTTGTTTACTATTAATAATATTAAATTAATAGCAACTCCAACTGATATCGATAATTTGGAATGTTTTTTTTCAATCCATTTACCTAAATAAAAGTTAAGTGCAATCGAACCTATCATTAGCAAAACCAATTCTCCTTCACCAAAAATGTAGAAGAATAAACTCAGAATTAAAAGAATGGTATTTCTTATTTTAAACTTCTGAAATAGAAAATTTAAGATGAGCGTTATCGGTAAAAAAAAGAATAAAAATGAAGGTGCAGTAAATACCATTTCTTAATTCTTATTTAACGCTTTTGATAATTGTTTAGAAAACTCAATAGCTCCTTTTTTATTTAAATGGCCATGATTGTAAAAATAATCATTGGATGCAAATAACTCCGCATAATCTATTATTTCAGCATCGTTATTACAAATTTTAGATACCTCTTCCAAAAAGCCTTTATTTTTAGTAAAAAAGATTGGAGGATTTACTAAAATTAATTTAACATTATTTGATTTACATTTATTAATGATGTTTTCTAAAGACTGCTGATATGGTTTATAAGATTTCTCAAATTTATACGGATTGTTATTTTGGAAGACCATATCTTCAAAACCTTTAGCTTTTCCTTCCATTAAATTAGAACCATACTTATCAATATTGTTTATTTCAAACGAAGGTTTTTCTTTTCCTCCTCTTAAATACTTAACTGCTGAAATAAAATTAACATTATGCTTATAAGTTAAAGAAAACTTAGTTGTCCATAAATTCTTATCCATTTTTTCTGCTACAATTTTATTTATTTTATCATTTTCTACATAAGGGTATAGTTGTTCAAAAGGATAAATAATTTGACCTTTAAATTGCATTAATGTAGCACAATCATCCAAATTATATATGATGGTTTTTGGTTTGTGCTTTGAACTTAATATTAAATCCAAAACAGTTTCATGAAACTCAACATTTGAACCACTTACAGCTAAATTGTAACATGTAAAATTTGTTTCTTCTTCTATAACTTTAGGAGAATACCCATTTAAAGCTCTTGATGATCCAATAATAAAAACATCTTTATTCAGACTATCTTTAAGAAGTAAACCTATACGATTATCGAACCTATACTTTAAAGAATAATTTGAAATTAGGAAACCTAAAGAACGATCAATAATTATAATTAGAATTATAAATAATAATAAACGATATATATTCCTCTTAGTCATTAAAATTGAAAATAAATAAATGGTGTTTCCTCGATATTAGACATTATTATTATTGAAAATATAAAGAATAAATAGATAGACCATGCTTGCCATCTTGGTTTATTAATGAAAAAATTATCTACCGAACTTTTACTCATTTTCCATTGTATTATTTCAAAAAGTATAAAAAATAAAATTATTATGGTAAAAGTATCAACATCTTTACCTAAGTACAATACCTCTTGCCTAAACCCGTTTTCATTAGCTATTAAATTCCCTACTAAATCTGACCAACCTTTAAAATAATTTGCAATTAATATTTTAGCATCAGCCATACTTCTAGCAGGGAAAAACAAACCAAATATTGAAAAAATATTTACAACAGCTAGTATTTGAAGAAAATGTCTGGTTTTAGGATATTTATCTATACCTAACTTTACAATCATTCTAGCTCTAAAATCTGAAGATGCTTTTGAATAGATTACAAAAAATCCATTTATTATTCCCCATATTATAAATGTCCAATCAGCACCATGCCATAAACCACTTATTAAAAAAACAGTCATAAATACTGATTGCCATTTCCATTTTTTTCGAACTAATGGGAACATTATATAATCTCTAAACCATTGCATTAAAGAAGTATGCCATCTACCCCAAAAATTATTGTATGAAGTAGCATAAAAAGGGAAATTAAAATTATCCATTAGCTTAACCCCCATAATTCGTGCAGATCCTTGAGCTATGTCTGAGTAACCTGAAAAATCACAATAGATTTGTTGAGCAAACAATAAAGATGCAAAATAAATTGAAAACCCTTGGCTAGCCTCTGGATTACCATATACATGATTAACCATACTACTCAATTGATCAGCAATTACAATTTTTTTAAACAACCCCCACATTATTAATCGAACACCTGAAACAGTTTGTTCATGGTTGTATTTAAAATCAAAATGAAACTGAGACAATAAATTTTTAGCTCTTTCAATAGGTCCAGCAACAAGCTGAGGAAAAAATGTTACATATAATGCAAATTTCCCTAGATGTTTTTCTGGTTTTATATTCCCTTTATAAACATCAAGAGAATAACTCATTGTTTGAAATGTATAAAAAGAAATTCCCATTGGCAAAAGCACATTTAGGTAAGAAACAGCGTACTCTATACCAAGTAAGCTAGCTAAATCATGGGCAGCGATATTAAAAAAATTAAAGTATTTAAAAGTAATAAGTATAAGTAAATTACTGACGATACTAATAATTACGTATGGCTTACGGAGTTTTTTTTCTTCATAATTCCCCATCTTTAAACTACAATAATAATCTATAAGAGTTGAAAGAATTATTAGTAAAATGTAGATTGGCTTCCATACCATATAGAAGTAATAACTTGCTATTAGCAATATTATCCACCTATATTTTGGCTTAAATGAATAGTATAGAAATACTACTATTGGTAAAAAAAATAAAAAATGTATCGAATTAAAAAACATTATCTTTTACTCCTGAAATGAAAGTTAGGACTTAAACCCTGCGTAAAAATTATATAACTTATTTACACTTCTTAACTTTTTTAATTTAAAGTTTAACAAATCAACTTCTTCTAATTCTTTATTGAACTTTTTCTCCATTATTGAATATAAATCAATATCTCCTTGATTTAAATCTTTTATTGCTACTAAAGTATTTTTATCAATTTCATCTAACTTAGATCTTTTAGGAGTTTTATTTAATGATCGATAATATGGAATTTTAAATTTATAAAGTTCTTGAAGAAGAAGAAGTGACTCATCATACTTTTCAACCAATCCTACAAATGAAAAATTATTGTCTATGTTATCTATAGCTTTTGACAACATATTTTCAGGAGTATCTTCTATTCCACTAATCACTCTAATTTGAGCATTATTAACGTCTCCTTGATTTATTTTTGTAGCGAAATCATATAAAGACATTTTTTCTTTCATCACTCGTTCATATAGTCTATGAGAAGGTAAACTTAGCACGTAATAATAGTAAGATACAATTCTATCAACAGGGTTTCTTAAAAGTGTTATGTAATTAAATTGATTTCTAAGTTTTTGATGAATACCAAAAGGCACATGACCTTTTAATAGTTTTATATTATTTAATTCTTCTTCGTTTAAATTAAGTAAATCAGAAATATTTAACTCACTATTACCAATAACTTTAACATTAAATGTATTATTAACTGAAAAATTTTTATCTAAAATAGAGTCAAGTGTTGTTCCTCCATTCTTAGGAATGTGCATAAAAACAATATTCTTATTTAATAATTCCATTTTCTAAAATCAGCTATTTTTTTTGATAAAGTACTCAAAGAACGGTTATTTTTTCTTGCTATG
This sequence comes from Vicingus serpentipes, assembly GCF_007993035.1. Lineage (NCBI taxonomy): Bacteria > Pseudomonadati > Bacteroidota > Flavobacteriia > Flavobacteriales > Vicingaceae > Vicingus > Vicingus serpentipes. Next base: position 411,078 of record NZ_VOOS01000003.1, on the reverse strand, counting down.
CAAAGTCCTTTTATAGATTTAATTCATCAGCTATTAAGCTTGTAAATTTAGTTGCTCCATTTTTATTAAGATGCTCATAATTATAAAACAATTCATTATTTGTAAATTGATTGGAATAATCATAAACAAGTAAAGTATCTTTCGAAAGTTCACTAATTCTATCTCTAAAGCCAATAGTGGAGGAAACAAAAGATGGTGTTATAATCAGTTTAACGTTAATATTATTCCCTTTACACTTTGCTAATATTCGAGTAAATGCATTCCGATATTCATCATTCTCATATTTTGTATCATAAACAAATTTTCTATTCACAAACTTCATATTTTCATGTTTTGCTTGGTGGCCTATCATAATATTAGCACCATAATTATCAACATTATTTATTTCATAATCAGGAACTTCTTTTCCTCTCAACAAATATTTTATAGCTGTAACGAGATTTACATTTTGATGATAAACAGATGAAATTTTCGATGCTAAAATTGACTTATCAAGCTTTTGAGAAACAATATTATTAATTTCATTATTATATACAAATGGATACAATTCTTCTTTTCTATAAACTACAATACCATCAAACTTAATTAATGAACCTGGGTCATCTATGCAATAAATTAAAGTAGATGGATGATTTTTGGAGAGAATTATTAAGTCTAGAATTGTCTCATGAAATTCAATATTTGAGCCGCTATAACTTAAATTATAACACGATTTTCCTGTTTTATTTTCAATAATTTGGGGATCTATACCATTTAATGCTTTTGAAGAGCCCAAAACTAGTATGTCTTTATCAATTTGATTATTAATTAATAGTTCTATTCTTCTATCAAACTTATATTTTAATGCCAATTTAGAAACCATTAATCCTAAAGATCTATCAATTAATACAATTATTAATAGAAAAAATAATACTTTATATAATTGATGTTTTCTCATTAAAATTGAAAATAAATAAATGGCGCTTCTTCTATATTAGACATAAACATAATTGAAAAAAGTATGAATAAATAAATACTCCAAGTTTGCCATCTGACTTTTTTAATAAAAAAATTATCTAATGAAGTTTTACTCATCTTCCATTGTATCATTTCAAACAGAATTATAAAAATTATAATTAGCAGAAAAGACTCAAACTCTTTTCCTAAATACAAAGTAGATTGTCTAGCACCATCAATGTTATAGATAATTTTATTTAAAACATTATCCCAGTCAAATACAACCTTCTCAATTAAGAGTAAAGACTCTTTTAGACTATCTGCTAAGAAAAAGATCCAAGTTGATGCAAACAAACTAATAGAGCTTATCATTTGAAGTGAATATCTAATTTTAGGAAGTTTATTTATTTTAAAGTTAATAATTATCTTCTCTCTAAAAGGAGCTGATAACCTAGAATAGATAACAAAAATACCATTAAACAATCCCCAAAGAATAAAGGTCCAATTTGAACCATGCCATAAACCTGATATCGCAAAAATGATAAATAAATTCAAGTATTTTCTTTTTACTCCTTTTCTACTTCCTCCTAAAGGAATGTATAAATAATCTGTAAACCATTTTACTAATGAAATATGCCATCTACGCCATAAATCATCAATTGATTTAGCATAAAGTGGAAATTTAAAGTTATCCATAAGACTTATCCCTAAAACTCTAGCTGAACCTTGGGCGATATCTGAATAACCAGAAAAATCACAATAAATTTGTTGGGTAAAAAGAATTAAAGCAAATATTACAGAAAATCCATTTGCATTTTCAGGATTATCAAAAACATAAGAAACCATTCCGCTTAATTGGTCAGCTATAACAATTTTTTTAAACAATCCCCATAATATCAACCTTAATCCTGAAACTGCTCTATCATGATTATATTCATATTTAAAATGAAATTGAGATAACAAGTCCTTTGCTCTTTCTATTGGCCCTGCAACTAACTGAGGAAAAAAAGTAACATAAAGTGCAAACTTTCCAAAATGAGTTTCAGGTTTAATATCACCTCGATAAACATCAATTGAGTAACTCATGGTTTGAAAGGTGTAAAAAGAAATTCCCATTGGCAAAATGACATTAAACATTGGAACTGCGTATTCCATGTTTAATAAATCAGCTAAATCATAAGCAGCTGTATTAAAAAAATTGAAGTATTTAAAAGCAACTAATATTAATAAATTCGAAAAAATACTAACCGCGATATAAGGCCGTCTTTTGGGTTTTAAATCTATCTTACCCATCTGAACACTACAGTAATAATCTATAAGCGTTGAAAGAATAATTAATAAAATATAAATTGGCTTCCACACCATATAGAAATAGTAACTGGCAACCAATAGTAAAAGCCATCTATATTTAGATGGCGTGAAAAAATATAGTAATACTACTACAGGGAAAAAAACTAGATAATGTAAAGAGTTAAAAAACATTTATTGATTTGCTTTTTCATTTTCTAAAAATTACAAAATACAAAAAACCCTCATTTTTTTAAATGAGGGTTTTAATATATATACTTTTAATTTTAAGGTTAACCAACAAAACCTCTAATTATCATAAATGAAACAGAACCAACTGCAAAACCTATAAATGCTAACCAAGAGATTTTTTTGAAATACCAAAAGAATGATATTTTCTCCATTCCCATTGCTACAACACCTGCAGCTGAACCAATAATTAACATACTACCCCCTGTACCAGCAGAGAAAGCGATAAAGTGCCAAAGTGGATCATTTAATTCATTTTGAAACATACCTAAACTTGCTGCTACCAAAGGAACGTTATCAATTACAGCTGAACCAACTCCTAATAATAGAACTACTATGTCAGAATTTGGTATTGTAGTATTTAAACTTTCTGCAAAATTGAATAGCATTCCTAAACTTTCAAGTGCTGCAACAGCCATTAAAATTCCAAAGAAAAATAATACACTCGGCATTTCAATTTTAGATAATGATTTATGAACAGGACTATGATGTCCAACATCTGAAGAATGATCACTTAAAGAAGTAAGTGAAAAATGTCTAGTACTAAAAATTTCAGCAAAGGTACATACAACACCTAAAGATAACATCATACCTACATAAGGAGGTAAATGTGTGATTGTTTTGAATACCGGTACAAATAATATCATACCTAAACCAAGATATAACATTATTGGACTATATTTAGTATCATGGGCTTCTTCTGGACTATCTTGAATAGATTCAGTTAAATCACCTTTAAAAGGCTTCATAAATGAAGCTATTAACGAAGGAACTGCCATACATAATAAAGAAGGAAGAATTAAATATTGAATTAACATATCCGTAGAAACTTTGTTACCAATCCAAAGCATTGTAGTTGTAACATCACCAATTGGAGACCATGCTCCACCAGCATTTGCTGCAATAATAATTAAACCAGCAAACCACATACGAGTTTCTTTGTCGCTAATTATTTTTTGAAGTATTGTAATTAAAACTATTGTAGCAGTTAAGTTATCAATAATAGCAGATAAGATAAATGCTAAAAATGAGAATATCCAAAGAAGTTTGGTTTTACTTTTTGTTTTAATATAGGTCTTAAAAGTTGAGAAACCATCAAAATAATCAATGATTTCCACAATTGTCATTGCTCCTAATAAGAAGAATAAAATCTCTGCAGTTTTACCTAAATGGTGCAAGAGTGTTTCTTCCATTAAGTGCAATTTTTCTTCATGGCCAAATGAAGAAAAAGCATCAATTAAAGCATGATTTGCAGAATCAAACCAATATTGAAAACCATCTAAACCAAAAGCAATTAATGCCCAACAAATTGCCATCATAGCTACAGCTGGAACTAGTTTATCAATTTTTAAATTATGTTCAAGTGTTATAGCTAAATAACCTAAAACAAATACTAATACGATTATAATTTCCATCTTAAATTTTGTAATTTATAAAACGTAAAACTAATTATACTAATTGATTCAATGCAATTTCAAATGCAGTTTTTGCAATATGGTATTTACTATTATTTTTTGCATGAGATGCTTTTAATGCATTTTTAATGGTTTCAGAAGCATCTTTAAAAATTGCTTCATCCTCTAAAACACCTAAATCATTACTCATCAAATAAGCAAAAACCCTCGCCATTCCACAGTTAGAAATAAAATCTGGTATAATACTAATTTTATCATCCGCATACTCCGCAATAGGTCCAAAGAAAATTTCTTTATCAGCAAAAGGAACATTTGCACCTGCTGCAATTACTTCAACTCCTGCATTTATCATTCTATCAACTTGGTCTTTTGTAATTAATCTTGAAGCAGCACATGGAATGAAAACTTCTGCTTTAATATCCCAAATTTTTGCATTTACATCTTCAAACGACATCATGTTGTTTGCATGTAACTTATTTCCATCTTTATCAACAAATAATTTCCTTATTTCTTCTAAAGTAAACCCTTCTTCTTTAATCAAACCTCCTACTCTATCAATAATACCAACTATTATTGCTCCATCTTGAGCTAAATAATAAGCTCCTGCAGAACCTACATTACCCCAACCTTGAACGATTACTCTTTTTCCTTTTACTGAACCACCATAAACATCATAATAATGTTTAACAGATTCAGCTACTCCATAACCAGTAATCATGTCAGCGACAACATACTTATTAGCTACTTCTGGACTATAATTACTGTCTTCAATTACTTTTAAAACTCCTTGTCTTAATTGACCAATACGATGTATTTTTTGAGCTTCACGAGGCTGAAAATGCCCATTAAAAACACCTTCTTGTGGATGCCAAACACCACAATCTTCAGTCATAGGAATTACTTCATGAATCTCATCAACATTTAAATCTCCACCAGTTCCATAATAATGTTTTAATAATGGAGTAACCGCTGCATACCATCTTCTTAAAACGCCTTCTTTTCTTGGATCATTTGGATCAAAATTAATTCCAGACTTTGCACCACCTATAGCTGGACCAGCAACTGTAAACTTCACTTCCATCGTTTTTGCTAACGATTCAACTTCTCTTTTATCTAATCCAACTCTCATACGAGTTCCACCTCCTGCAGCTCCTCCTCTTAACGAGTTTATAACTACCCATCCTTGAGCTTCAGTTTCAGCATCATTCCATTCAAAAACGATTTCTGGAGTTTTATTTTCAAACTTATCTAATAAATCTTTCATTGTATATTGATTTTAAACACCTTAAAATATTGTAAGTGAGCAAAAGTAAATAAATGATTTATTTATGCTAAATATTCAATAAAATAAAAACTTGAAAATTAAAACATCAGACTTCATTTTAATCTTGTAAATAGCATTTTGTTTCCTTAATTTAGCGCTCCTAATTAATCACTTATTTCTTACATTTAAATAAATACAATTATGAAAGTAACAGTAGTAGGAGCAGGAGCAGTAGGCGCAAGTTGTGCAGAATATATTGCAATCAAAAATTTTGCTTCAGAAGTAGTTTTAGTTGACATTAAAGAAGGTTTTGCTGAAGGAAAAGCAATGGATTTAATGCAATGTGCATCTTTAAATGGTTTTGACACTAAAATTACTGGTGTTACAAACGATTATACTAAAACAGCAGGAAGTGATGTGGCTGTAATTACTAGTGGTATTCCTCGTAAGCCAGGTATGACTCGTGAAGAGTTAATTGGTATTAATGCTGGAATTGTTAAAACAGTAACTGAAAATTTATTAAAAAACTCTCCAAATGTTATTGTAATTGTGGTTAGTAACCCAATGGATACAATGGCTTATTTGGTTCATAAAGCAACTAATATTCCTAAAAACAGAATTATTGGAATGGGTGGAGCATTAGATAGCGCTCGTTTTAAATACAGATTAGCAGAAGCTTTAGATTGCCCTTCTTCAGATGTTGACGGAATGGTAATTGGTGGTCACAGCGATACTGGAATGGTGCCATTAATTGATAAAGCAGTAAGAAATAGTGTTCCTGTTTCAGAATTTTTATCAGCTGAAAGAATGAGTGAAATAGTTGAAGCTACTAAAGTAGGTGGTGCTACTTTAACTGGTTTATTAGGAACTTCTGCTTGGTATGCACCTGGTGCTGCAGTTTCTGAATTAGTTAGAGCTATTGCTCAAGATTCTAAAAAAATATTCCCTTGTTCAGCTTTAGTTGAAGGTGAATATGGATTAAACGGTTTATCAATTGGAGTTCCTTGTGTATTAGGAGCTAACGGAATTGAAAAAATTGTTGAAATTGAATTAAATGCTGCTGAAAAAGCAAAACTTACTGAAAGTGCAGAAGGTGTTAAAAAAACGAATGCACTTTTAGATAGCGTATTAGCATAATTTATATTACTTTTGATACTCTAAAGCGAGAGTAGCTCAGTTGGTAGAGCGTCAGCCTTCCAAGCTGAGGGTCGCGAGTTCGAGCCTCGTCTCTCGCTCTTAAAAATGTCGGAATTTATTCCGACATTTTTTTTACCTTTAACTAAATGAAAACAATACTCCCAATAACTATATTCCCGATAGAAAATGATGGCTTTCATTTAAAAGTAATCATTACTATAAATGGAATTGCTGCAAATGCCATTATTGATACAGGCGCATCGAGAAGTGTTTTTGATGAAACCAGAATACAATCTTATATTGGTGATGATAGCCTTGAGGAACACGACCGACTTTCTTCTGGATTAGGTACAAATACCATGACCAGCAAAAAAGTATTGTTAGCTAACTTAAAACTTGGCAAGGTAGAAATTGTAGATTACGATGCCACTATCTTAGATTTAAAACACGTAAACCAATCTTACGAAAAGTTAGATTTAGCACCTATTGATGGGATTATAGGAGGCGATATTTTAACAGACTACAAGGCAGTGATAGATTATGAGAAAAAGAAACTAATTTTATCTACTCCTTAACTACTTTAAATACCTTACTCCTTAAATCGTTAGAAAACTTAACCAAATAAACTCCTTGGCTTAACCCATTTAAGCTAATAGTAGTTTTACTAGCACTTAATTTTTGGTATGTAATTGTTTTACCTAATAAATCTAATACCTGAAGAGAAGCATTTTTTAAATTATTAGTTCCTAAATCTAATGTTAATAGTTCTTTAGTTGGGTTTGGATAAAGATTAATTCCTTCTAGCTTTTCATATTCTGGTCCAACACTTACTGGAAAAGTTCCTTTAAAATAAGATATACCTCCAGCATCATTACCAATCATCATATCTAGTCTCCCATCATTTGTAATATCAGCTAATGCTATACTTGTGTTCTTTCCTTCTTTTAAGTTTAAATAAGCTGAATCAACTTTATTAAAAGAACCCGTTAAATTACCTTCAATATTATCGTACTTAAAAATATACCCACTAGAAGAACCTGCGAGCATTTTGTATTCTCCTCCATCTTCATAAATAAATGGTGTGCTTTTTCCAACAAAAAAACCAGGCTCTAAAGTTGAGACATAACCTAATGAATCTGTTTTTTTTGAATAAAAAGGAGCACTTACGGTGCCTGTATTTTCGTAAAAAGTAAAATAGCCGTTGTTTTTACCGATTACCAAATCTAGTTTCCCGTTTCTATTTAAATCAACTAAAAAAGGAGCAGCAAAACTACCTACATCTATTCCTTGATATTTCACCTGATTTAATACAAAATTTGCATCATTACCAGCTCCTGCAGTATTTGTAAAATAATGGATATTCCCTAAATAGTCTCCCAAAATCATATCCTTATCTCCATCATTGTCTAAATCACCAAAAGTTGGAGTTAATCCCAAAACTGGAGTACCTCCACCTAAATCTAAATTCATAGTAGATAAACCAGCAAAATCACTATCAACCAATTTAAAAGCTGGGTTAGCAGCAGTACCAACATTTTTATACAATGATAGATATGGCTTATATAATAGTGAAAGTGAATTATCAAACTCACCAAAATTGCCTATAACTAAATCCAATAAACCATCATCATTATAGTCAAAAAATACTGGATTTGCCCCCTCGCCTAATTCAATCATATCTTCTTGCAAAAAGTTTGTTTTATTAAAACTAAAATCGGGCAAATTTGTAGCTCCGTTGTTTAAGTACAACCAAGAGCTTTCATAGTTTTCGCAGCCAGAGTTGCAATTTGTAGAAACAAGTAAATCTTTAACATTATCATTATTAACATCTAGATAAAACCCAGCAGGGAAAATATTAATATCTACTGCTGCAGTCGAACTTAAATTACTAGGAAAACTTTGATCTTCAACTGTCATTGAAGCTGCTGTTAAATTAGTAGTATTATCAGAATTATAAAGTAAAGTCATGTTATTAAAAGTAATATCTCCTAATACTAAATCTCTACTATTATTAGCATCTACATCCAGCGTTAACAAACTAGAACCACTGTGTTTCTTTGCATTTTCATCATTAAGTTGGCTTTCTGGATTAGCCACGTTAAAATTACAAGTATCAAAAAGGGTAACGCTATTATCAGATAAATTCTCTGAAAAATAACCCCAGCACTTATTTGTCAGCATAAATCTTAAACTATCGCAAGTTCCATATAATTCTTGTGATAAATTTTTATGATATTCTACATTAGTTCCACTAACACCGAAGGTTAAAATATCCAAATCTCCGTCATTATCAATATCATCAAAAGCAGCAATATCAGTTGAACTGATATATAAGTTAATTCTATTGTCATTTCCATCATCTGGCAAGTAATCTGTTTGTATTGCATTAGTAACTAGTTCAAAACTTAAAGATGTAGTTGAAGTATTTTTATAAACTTTTACTCCGCCCGAAAAATAAGTTAGGATATCTTGCTTTCCGTCACAGTTATAATCTCTAAATAAAACCCAACTTTCAAAAGAAGGTAGACTATCAATATATTTAGGAGTATATGTATAATCAACAACTCCAGAAATACCATTATTAATAAATGTAGATACTTTAAATCCAGATCGGTCAAAAGCTACCAAGTCATTTGTACCATCTAAATTTAAATCTATTTCTGAAAATTGAATATGATTAAACCCTCCTGTAAAGGCATGTTTATATAAAGAACTATCTTGTTTATAAACTTCCAGTTGAATATCTCTAGTATAATTGTCTTGAGCGCTTAAATTAAATAAAGCTAAAATTAAACTAAGCGTAATTATGATTGATTTTAATTTCATATTAACTAAAAAAAACAGATTTATTACCTGCAAAAATACTGATTTTACAACGGTTCAAGCAGATAAAAAAGTAATTCAATAATACTATTGTGTAATAGGTTTTGAAATTCTATATTTGCAGGCTTATAATTTAAGGAATATTAATATAGATTTAGAATAGAAAAATGCAAAACAAAGGACTATTAACAACATTTACAGTATTATTTGCTCTAGCAGCATTATATGCTCTTTCATTAACATTTGTAGCAAATGGTGTAGAAAGCGATGCAAAAGATTATGCTAATGGCGACTCAGATGTTGAATACGCTTATTTAGATTCAATGTCTTCTGAAGAGGTTTATCCTATAATAGGTTACACTTATGGTGAGTTAAGAACAAAGACTTTAAACTTAGGTTTGGATTTAAAAGGTGGTATGAACGTAACTCTAGAAGTTCAAATTAGCGAGGTTGTTAAAGCTTTATCATCTTTTAGCAAAGACAATGCTTTTAACCAAGCAATTATTGATGCTAAAACTGCTCAAAAAGCTACAAATGCTGATTTTGTTACTTTATTTGGTCAAGTTTATCAAGAAAAAAATCCTAACGGAAAATTATCTTCAATATTCTATACACTAGATAACAAAGATAAATTATCTCCAAATGCAACTAACGAAGAAGTTTTAGCTTTTATTAAAGAGGAAGCTGATGATGCTATTGAGCGTTCTTTTAATGTATTAAGAACTAGAATTAGTTTATTTGGTGCAGCTCAACCTAATATTCAAAAATTAACTGGTTCTGACCGTATTTTAGTTGAATTACCTGGTGTTAAGGATAAAGTTAGAGTTCGTCAATTATTACAAGGTACTGCTAAATTAGAGTTTTGGTTAACTTACGAAAATCAAGAAATTTATCCAATGTTAGCTCAGGCTGACGAATTATTAGGTGCTGCAAATAAAGCTAAAGCTAGTGTTATTGATACAACTGTTACTGACGAAGTTTTATCAGAAGGAACTGCTGAAGAAGTTGCTGATGCAATAGAAACTTTAGTTGACTCTACTGTAAATTCTGCTGAAGAAGGAACAGCTTCTTTATTAGATAAAATTGAAGGTGCTGAAGGTGAATCTTCTGATTCAAATGCTGTAGCGACTCCCGAGCAATCTTTTGAAGATTATGCTAAAGACCATCCTTTATTTGCAATTATGCGTCCAGCTATCTTCCAAGATGAGCAAGGACAATACTTCCCTGGTCAAGGACCAATAGTAGGTTATGTAGCAATTAAAGACACTGCTAAAGTAAATTCTTACATGGCAATGAAAGAAGTAAGAGCTTTATTCCCTCCAAGAATTAAGTTTTTATGGACTGCTAAACCTTATGATGACGAAGGTAAATTTTTACAATTATTAGCAATTAAAGTTGATAATAGAGAAGGTAAAGCTGTATTAGAAGGTGATGTAATTATTGATGCTTCTCAACAATTCGATCAATTTTCTGGTTCTCCAAGAATTGATATGGCAATGAACGGTGAAGGTGCTAACAAATGGAAGCATATCACAGCAGATAACATCGGGAAATCTGTTGTAATTGCATTAGATAACTTAGTTTACTCTTTCCCAACTGTTCAAGGTGAAATCTCTGGTGGTCAATCAAACATTACTGGAAACTTTGATATTGAGGAAGCAAAATTAATTGCAAACATTTTAAAAGCTGGTAAGTTGCCTGCTCCTGCTAGAATTATAGAAGAAAATGTTGTTGGTCCTACTTTAGGTCAAGAATCAATTAACAAAGGAATGCTTTCATTCATTGTTGCTTTATTAGTTGTACTTGCTTATATGGTATTTTACTACTCTAAAGCTGGTATAGCATCTGTTATTGCATTATTAGCAAATATGTTCTTCATATTTGGTGTATTAGCTTCAATGCCACAATTAATTGCTCTTACATTACCTGGTATAGCTGGTATTATCTTAACAATTGGTATGTCTGTTGATGCAAACGTTCTTATTTTCGAACGTATCCGAGAGGAAATCGCTGCTGGTAAAGGAACTAGACTTGCTGTTGCTGATGGATATAAGTTTGCATACTCATCTATTATTGATGCCAACGTTACTACTTTGTTAACTGGCGCTGTATTATGGTTCTTTGGAACTGGACCAGTTGAAGGTTTTGCTAAAACATTAGTAATAGGTATTGGTACCTCATTATTTACTGCAATTTTTATTACTCGTTTAATATTTGAATTTAACTTAAATAAAAACAAAGTTTTAAGCTTCTCTACAAAATTAACTGATGGTGCGTTTAAAAACACTAACATTAACTTTTTAACTAACCGTAAAAAATTCTACATCCTTTCAGGAATTATAATAGTTATAGGCCTTGGTTCTTTATTAACTAAAGGTTTACAATATGGTATTGATTTTAAAGGTGGTAGAACTTACGTTGTTCGTTTCGATAATCCTGTATCAACAGTTGATATTTCTAAAAGCTTAGAAAGTTTATTTGAAACTTCACCAGAAACAAAAACTTTTGGTGATGACAATCAAGTAAAAATTACAACTACTTTCATGATTGATAGTGAAGATGAAAATGCTGATGATGTAGTTGAAGGGAAATTAAATGAAGGTCTAGCTTCATTAAGTTCAAAATATGAGGTAATGAGTTCTCAAAAAGTAGGTCCTACTATTGCTGATGACATTAAAACATCATCTTTCTGGTCTATCTTATTCTCTTTAATAATTATATTTATATACATAGTCTTTAGATTTAAAAAATGGCAATTTGGTGTTGGTGCAATCTTCGCATTATTCCATGATGTATTAATTACACTTGCTATTTTCTCTATTTTCTACGGTATTTTACCTTTCTCACTAGAAGTTGACCAAGCTTTTATTGCTGCAATCTTAACAGTAGTTGGGTACTCTATAAATGATACCGTGGTTGTATTTGATAGAATTAGAGAATACTTAGGATCATTTAAAAAGAGAGACAATGAAGACGTTATTAATGAAGCTCTTAACAGCACATTAAGTAGAACTGTTAATACTTCTTTAAGTACAATCTTCGTATTGTTAATGATATTTGTTTTTGGTGGTGAAGTAATTAGAGGATTCTCGTTTGCATTATTAATTGGTGTGATTGTGGGTACATACTCTTCTTTATTTATTGCTTCTCCAATTATGTATGATTTTACAAAAAAGATTGATAAAAAATAAAACAACTTATTAAATAAAAAAAACCCTCACTAAAATTTAGTGAGGGTTTTTTTATACCATAATATTAATTTCTATCCTTGTATTATTATCTTTATTAAAAATTAAAATCATGAAAATTGCTCAAAACACACTCAAAAACATTGCTCAATTACTTGGGTGTGATTTTGATGGAAATCCAGAATTACCTGTTACAGGTGTTAATGAAATTCATGTTGTTGAAAATGGGGATGTTGTATTTGTTGACCATCCAAAATATTATGATAAAGCTTTAAATTCTAAAGCAACTATTGTTATTATTAATCAAAAAGTTGATTGTCCAGAAGGTAAAGGTTTAATTTTCTCAGAAGACCCTTTTAGAGATTTTAATTCCTTAATAAAATTTTTTCGCCCTTTTGAATTCAACACTTCGAAAGTTGCTAGCTCAGCTCAAATTGGTACAAACTGCCAAATACACTCTACAGTAACACTTGGTAATAATGTTAAAATTGGAAACAACACTATTTTATTTCCAAATGTAGTAATACATGACAATTGTATAATTGGTGACAACGTTATTATTCAATCAAATTGTGTTATTGGAGGTATGGCATTCTACTATAAAAATAGAGGTGATCATAGAGAAAGATTGAATTCTGGAGGAAGAACAATAATTCAGGATTATGTTGAAATTGGAGCATGCTCAACTGTGGATAAAGGAGTAACAGGTGATACCATTATAGGTAAACACACGAAAATTGACAATCATGTTCAAATTGGTCATGACACTTTAGTTGGTGAGATGTGCATTATTGCTTCACAAGTTGGAGTGGCAGGATGTTCAGTAATTGGAAATAATGTTACCTTATGGGGACAAGCGGGTATTCCTAGTGACATTAAAATTGAAGACAATGTAACTGTAATGGCTCAATCAGGTGTTTCTAAATCATTAGAGGCAGGCAAATCATATTTTGGTAGTCCAGCTGGTGAATTCAGAGAAAAGATGAGAGAAATGGCTTCAATTAGACAAATTCCTTCAATCATCGAAAAATTAAAAGGTGAATAAATCAAATCAAAATATAAAGAAACGATTACAACTAGGAAAATTAAAACTTAGCAAGCTTTTAGAATTAACTAAAGCCATCAATAATAATTTACCTCAAGATGATTTATTTAAAATTTATAAGGAAGTATTAGTTGATGATTTAAACATTGGTAAAATTTTGCTTTACAATTATGATGGAGAAAAATGGAATCAAGAATTATGTTTTGGAACTGAGTGTAACATCATAAATGCTGAAAAAGATTTATTAGGTATATCTGAAATTGTAAGTTCACAATCTATTAACAATCCTAATCTTCAAGAATTTGATGTAATTATCCCTGTCTTTCATAAATCTCACCCCCTAGCCTACGTTTTAATTGGAGATTTGATTGGAGAAAAAATTGAGGTAAGCCCAATAATAAAACACCTTACTTTTATTCAAACATTCACTAATTTAATAGTAGTGGCTATTGAAAATAAAAGATTATACAAGAAAAACCTGAAACAAATAGCCATTGAAAAGGAAATGGAGCTAGCATCAGAAATGCAAACCATGCTTTTTCCAGACAAGCTTCCTAACAATAATGAAATTGAAGTGGCTGCAAAATATATTCCTCATCACATGGTTGGAGGAGATTATTATGATTTCATTCAATTAAATAGAGATGAAATTGCTTTTTGTATTGCTGACGTATCTGGTAAAGGAGTTTCTGCTGCTTTAATCATGTCTAATTTCCAAGCAAGTTTGCGTTCTTTAATAAAAAGAACTTCTTCACTTACTGAATTAGTTACTGAACTTAACTGTAATTTAATTTCTAGTGCTAAACGAGAAAAATTTATTACTGCTTTTATAGGTAAATACAATTGTACAACTAGAAATTTACAATTCATTAACGCAGGACACAACCCTCCTCTTTTACTAATTGGTCATCAATTTAAAGAATTAACAGAAGGTTGTACTATCTTGGGTATGTTCGAACAACTTCCTTCAATCACAGAAAAAAACATTAAAATCCCTAAAAATGGAGTCCTAATGTGTTTTACAGATGGTGTAACAGAAGAAATCGATGTTAATAATGAAGAATTTAGTACTCAATCTATTGAGAAAATAATCTTGAGTAACAAAAGTGAAGCTATAGTTAATATTATAGACCACATTATCTACGAATTGAATGAGTTTAAAGCTAGAAATGAGTTTAGTGATGATGTTGCTTTACTTGGCCTTCGTTTCAAGTAGTTCCGAATCATTATCAGAATGATAAACATCTATCGCAACAATTAAAGCTATAAACCCCCAAAAAGGAACTGAAGCTTTATCAGTATCTAAGTAATTATTTAAAAAGCCATGAATTACATAAGTAAACAATCCTAACAAAGTAAAAAGAACAACGGATTTTAATTCTCCTTTAGGTAATCGATGATATAAAGCTGACCCCTTATAAAAAACCATACTAATTAACAAAACTACCATGATAGTTCCAATCAATCCCTGTTCAGCTAATGGACCAATATACTCACTATGAGCATTTCCATTGTTACCAACATTAGTACTTATTATTGTTTTATTTTTAGACAATTGAAAAGGAGCATACTGAAAAACATAAGTACCAGGTCCCCATCCAAAAACAGGTCTTTCTAAAAACATTAACCAAGCAGATGTCCATCTGTTTATACGTTCTAAATTTGATGCATCAGTAGATACATTTGAAATTGATTGAACGTGCTCAGATAAATTAGCTGATGAATCTTGATTGTTTCGCTCCAAATCCATCATCAAGCTAGTCCAGTTAAATGCTAAAACAATTAATCCGACCGCTCCTATTGTTGCTAAATATTTAAACTTTATTTTGTATTTATATATAAAGTAAAGAACAATAGCAACAACCAAACTCACCCATGCAGCTCTAGTGTAAGAGAAAATAGTTCCTATAACTAGGATTGCTAAAAAAATTCCAGCTATCACTCTAATTGAATACTTCTCTGCTTTAGCTAAAAAGATAAAAGGTATAGGCACAAACATTGCTAATATTGCACCATAAGAAGTGTGGTCTTTAAAAAAAGGTTCCATTACCCAATGAGCTGCCTTTTCATTAAAACTATAAGTTGCTAATCGAACTACTGCATATATTACAACGCCAGCTAAAGGAATTAAATAACACCAATAAAATATTTTATAGTTACTTATTTTTTTGAATAATTGAGTTCCAATAAAATAGAAACAAACAACAAACCATAATCTTGACAACAAAAATTTTAATGAAACTATAGGCATTTCACTAGTTATAGATGTAAATAATATCCATCCTAATTGAAGTAAAATAATAACAGTTACCGGATGTTTAACTATTTTAGAATCGAATTTTTTATCCGCAATCAACTTTAGAAAAAACAGAATCATAACACCAAACATTAATGGTTCTGTTGGCAAATACATCCCTATTCCACCAATAGACAATTCTTCTAAATTCATTGAAATGGGAGTTGTAAAAACAATAAACCACATGAGTTTTTCAACATCATAAAATGCTATATAAACAATTGCTAATACAAATGGGACTAATGCTAAATAGTAAAATTCATTGGCAATTAGAATACTGTTTAGTACTATAAATAAGAAACTAAAAAGATAAATGTAATATGGCTTTAGTGTTTTTAACACTGATTATTTTTTCGCTTTACCTAAAAATAATAAAACAACAAATGCAAAAAATACAGCTGAGAATGTAGAAATAATAACAATCAACCATCTAACCGGATAAACCTTTTTATAAGAAATAAATGGAGGTGTAACTATATTCGTGTATGTCATTTCACGATTAACTATTTTTAAAGCATTGTTGTATTCTTTTTCCCAAGCTCTATATGAATCAAGCAGTTGATAAACTCGTTGATCTAAAACAATATAATCACCACCTTTATTTTCTAAATTTTCTTTTAATCTTAAAATCTCAGCATTATTAATATTCGATTTACTAGAACCTTCTACAGTTTTCAAATATCCTTTCATTACTTCTATCGATTGAACACCGTAATTAATAATACTATAATCTTTTCTTATTTTCTTTAATTCATTTGAAACAGAATCTAACTCAACTTTAACTTTATTGAATTGATTTTCAATGGTTTTAAAATCCTCAATAGCTCTTTTTTTATGTTCTGCTCTTATTACTTTGTTTAGGTTTTCAATAATTTTATTTACCATTTTATATGCCATTTCTGGTTCAACATCTGTAACTGTAATTTCTGCTGATTCATATTTGGTTTCATTAATACTTACATTCTCGTCATATTCTAGTAATAAGTAATAATGACCTAAACTGTCTTTTTTTGTATCAATATCATAATGTTCAGCTAAACCTAACTCTTTAATTACATTTTCTTTAATAGTTCTTGATTCAAACCATTGCATCATTTGTTCAATAGGACTTTCCTCTGAATATTCACCTAGATTTGAAGGATAAACAACTGCTTGTGACTGAAACTTAGGGTCTATAAACGTTGGTGATGAAAATACAATAGACAGAATTGCTGCAACAATTCCTACAATAATTAATAACTTGAAATTTTTCAAAAACATTTCAAGAAGGCTGTGATTCATATTTTTTAAATCAAACATGTGTTGTTATTTTTTATTAAAAAGTAATATTAAAAAAATTGAAAGCAATAATACTGAAATTGTAGAAATTAATACTATTAACCAACGAATTGGATAAACTGGTTTTTCTGCTGGTACTGCTTTATTTACAATAAATTTATGTTGTAAATTACTTTCAGCATCTACTTTTGCCGATTGGTATTTTGAATGAATAAAAGTTAATTGTTTTTTCTCGTACTCCAACTGATCTCGAATAGATACATAAGCCCCTCCATACTTTGATAAAACTGACAATTTATCTTCTAAAGCTTTTACAGCATTTTGTTTTCCTTGTAAAATTGCAATTGACATTTGTTCAGTAATTCGTTCTGCTTGCGATTCATAGTCGATAACTCCTAATTGACGAAGTGTGGTAAGTGAATCTTCTAATTTAACAACATAATTATTTTGATAATTATATTCATTTTCAACAATTTTAAAAGCTTCTATCGCAATTTCCCTACGCATTCTATTTTTTACAGTATCTAAAAACATAGAAATATCATTTGCAATCAATGCTGCTGTATCACTACTGCAATCTAAAACTTTAATCTCTACAGCCATATATTTTGTTAGCTTAAAAGAAATATTGTCTTTATACAATCTATCTAACTTAGTTCTTTTGTAGTCATCATTTTCATCAACACAATAGTGATTCATTAAATCATACTTTTCAACTATTCTATCTTTAATTTCATCCGAATTTAAAATCTGAATTAATTGTTCTGCTTGTTCAATATCTCCAAATTCAAGAATATCATCTTTACCTCCAAAATTTTCTGTTATTAAAGCCTTAGAAATAGAACTTGTAGTTGTGGGATATAAAATAACAGAAGATTGGTATTTATCTTTAATGAAAAATGAGAAAATTGAAGAGCAAATGATTGAGAATAAAGCGACAAACAACAATTGCTTTTTCCACAACATAATCTGAGAATAAAAGCTTTGCTTATTAAATTGATATAAATTTCTGTCTTCAGTACTCATCAGCTAAAAGCAAATGCTCATTAGATTATTTTAAAGAGCCGTAAAAGTACTATTTTTATTCTATTCAGTTGAGCCTCTGTTCAGCATTAATTGAAGCATTTGCTTAAGATTTATTATTCTCAACGAAATAGCGAAAATTAGAGCAAATAGACTAATAAAAATCACTTTATAAATAAAGTAAAGTTCTACTTTTTGGAATACCCAAATTGTAATAAACAATAATGAAATGAAACTAATTAAACTCAATAAAAGTTTGTAGTTTAATTTTAATTTAAAAATGATTTTCACAAGAAATATTTGTGCAAATAAAACTACAAATTGAGTAATTAAACTAGCAATTGCAGATCCCAAAGCTTTATATTCTGGAATAAGAATAAGATTTAGAATAACATTTAAAATCATTCCACTTATGGCTAAAAAGTTGAGCTGCTTTAAATTCCCATTAGCAGTTAGTAATGTGCCAAAAATATAAGTGGATGCAATTGCAACAAAACAAAACATTAATACTGGTAACACTCTAACTGCATCATCTATATTAGTATGATAAAGTAAAGTCATTATATCATTGGCATATGAAAAAGAAACAAAAGCTAAAACAATAGCAGGTATAAATAA
Source organism: Vicingus serpentipes (assembly GCF_007993035.1). NCBI lineage: Bacteria > Pseudomonadati > Bacteroidota > Flavobacteriia > Flavobacteriales > Vicingaceae > Vicingus > Vicingus serpentipes. The sequence goes on along the minus strand of NZ_VOOS01000003.1, from coordinate 392,519 downwards.
TAAGCCAAATGATAACTTTATCAAGTCGTCTAATTTTTCTCTTTTCTGAATCATAAAAGCAAACATTGGCAACAATAATCCTGCAAACAAAACTCCAACTTGATTAGAAGCATCCATTAATCGATAAGCTTGTGCATAAACAGATGATTGATATTCCCCATCTTCCAACATGTAATCAATCATTATTACATCCAATCGATAATAAATAGTCATCGTTAAAACCAATAAAGCATAAGGTGCAGTCTGTTTTATTATTAAAATAAGAAAAGGAATATTTAAACGAAATTTAAATTTTTTAGCTTTTAATAATACTGTGATAAAAACAATAATAACTGCTAATAAATAAGCTAAAGTTTGAGCATAAATAAATTGCATCAATGTAAATTCTCCTTCAAAAAGATGTCCCCAAATTAAAATAGCACATAATCCAATCATTAAGGTTTTATCTAACACTGAGAACAAGCTATCTAACACAAACAACTGTAAACCAGCAATATTTGACCTTAAATACTGTAAAAAAGAAATTAGAAATTGATTGATAGAGAGAAATAATAAAATTTGAAATCGGCTAGAATCGTAACCAATAATAAACCCAACTATAAAAGTAATTGCAAAATATAAAATTGCAAGTAGAAATTTGAAAACAACTATACCTGAGAAATATTTTGCTAGCAATTGCTTGTGTTGAGCAATATTTCGGTTATTAAAATTAGTTATTCCAAAATCCAATAAAATATTAAAGAGAATTGAGAAATTAAATAATGTAAAATAAATCCCATATTCTTCTGCTGCAATCGTATTTTGAACAGTTCGGTCTATACCAAAAATCCAGAAAGGCTTAATTAAAAAATTAAGCAAAAGCAATAAGCCGAGATTAATAATAAACTTCCGTTGCACAAAAATTGATTTTAAACAAAAGTAACTTATCTTATTCAATATTATTATTTTCGCTAAAAAATTAGCTCTTGAAGGTTGCAGTAAATACAAGGTTATTACTTAAAAATAAGATTGATGGTATTGGTTTAGTAACCTACGAATCATTTAAAAGAATTGTTCTTACTCATCCTCAAGTAACATTTTATTTTATTTTTGACAGACCTCCTCATTCTGATTATATTTTTGCTGATAACATTGAACCTGTTATTTTAAAGCCACAAGCTAGGCATCCTCTACTCTACATTGTTTGGTATCAATTCTCATTAAAACGTTGGCTTAAAAAAGTAAAACCAGATATTTTTATAGGCACCGATGGTATGATACCTTTAAATTCTGAAACCAAAACTTTAGCAATTATTCATGATTTAAATTTTGAACATCACCCTGAACAATTGCCAAAAGCCTACAGAAATTATTACCGAAAATATTTTCCACTTTTCGCAAAAAAATCAACAAGAATAGCTGCTGTTTCTGAATTTACGAAACAAGATATTGTAAAAACTTACCAAATAAAGCCTTCTAAAATTGATGTCGTTTACAACGGTGTGAACAAAGAGTTTAAACCACTAAATGAAATCGAAAAAGAAACTATAAAAGCTAAATATAGCGAAGCAAACGATTTTTTTCTGTTTATTGGCTCTCTGCATCCAAGAAAAAATTTAGTTCGATTATTTGAAGCTTTTAATCAATTTAAACAAAAAAACAATTCCGATTTAAAACTTCTTATTGTCGGAAAAAAGATGTGGTGGCCTAAAGAAATTGAAGAACATTTTAATCAGCTAGAATATAAAAATGATATTATTTTTAGTGGAAGAGTTGAACGAAAAGATTTATATAAAATAACAGCTTCAGCTTATGCTTTAACCTATGTTCCAATTTTTGAAGGTTTCGGAATTCCTTTAGTTGAGGCTATGAAAAGTGGAGTGCCAGTTATTACTTCTAATGTTACCTCTATGCCAGAAGTGGTTCAAGATGCAGGAATTTTGGTTAACCCTTTTTCTGTTGATGATATTGCTAATGCAATGACTAGAATTGTAACTGATAAAAAACTACATGCTAAACTTGCTCAAAAAAGTTTGATACAAGGAGAAAAGTTCAATTGGGATAAGACTGGAGATGAATTATGGGAATCAATATTAAAAACAATTGATGCTTAAAAGTAAATTTCAAAATAAACTTATTGAAGCAGGTTGTGATGAAGCTGGGAGAGGTTGTTTAGCAGGCCCAGTCTATGCTGCTGCTGTAATTCTCCCAAAAAACTACAAAAACAAACTTCTTAACGATTCTAAACAATTATCTGAAAAGAAAAGAGACTTGTTGCGAATTGAAATTGAAAGAGATGCTATTGCCTTCGGCGTTGGAATAGTTGATAATCATGAAATTGATAAAATCAATATTTTAAATGCTTCTTTTCTAGCTATGCATCGAGCGGTTGAACAACTCAAAAAAACGCCAGAACTTTTATTGATTGACGGGAATCGATTTAAAGCTTATAAAGACATTCCTCATGAGTGTATTATTAAAGGTGATGGTAAATTTTTGTCTATTGCAGCGGCATCTGTTTTAGCAAAAACATACCGAGATGAGTTTATGTTTAATGCTCACGAAAAATACCCCGATTACGCTTGGAATAAAAACAAAGGTTATCCAACAAAAGCACACCGTGAAGCGATTAAAAAAGTAGGGACAACAAATTTACATCGCATAACTTTTCGATTATTACCTGAACAGTTAGAACTAGACCTTTGACTTTTTAAATTCTAGAATTTTAGCCCCCTCCAATATTTTACTTTCAAAGTTAGTTATGTATATTTACGGTTCATTCAAAACAGTACTAAATGAACTACCAAAATAGTTTAGAATTTGCACGCCAACAAGACGAGCAAGATGAGTTAAAAGATTACAGAAATAAATTTTACATACCAGTTATTGATGGAAAAGAAACCATTTATTTTACTGGAAACTCATTAGGATTACAGCCTAAATCTACCAAAGATTACATCAATATAGAATTAGAAGATTGGGCAAAATGGGGAGTTGAAGGTCATTTTCATGGAAGAAACCCTTGGTTTGCTTACCATGAAATGTTTGCTGCACCTGTTGCTAAAATTGTTGGAGCTTTACCAAAAGAAGTTGTGGTAATGAATAACCTTACAGTAAACTTAAATTTACTTTTAGTTTCCTTTTACCGCCCTACTCCTCAACGTTATAAAATTCTTTGCGAAGCAAAAGCTTTCCCATCAGATCAATATGCTTTAGAAATGCAAGTGAAATCTGCTGGATTAAATCCTGATGAAGCAATCATTGAAATTGCTCCAAGAGAAGGAGAACGAACAATAAGACATGAAGATATTATTTCTGCAATTGAAGAAGCTGGTGATACTTTAGCTTGTGTAATGATTGGTGGAGTAAATTACTTTACTGGGCAAGTTTTTGATATGAAAGCAATTACTGAAGCGGCTCATAAAGTTGGTGCAAATTGTGGTTTCGATTTAGCTCATGGTGCCGGTAATATCGAATTAAAATTACACGAATGGAATGTTGATTTTGCTTGTTGGTGTTCATACAAATATTTAAACTCAGGTCCTGGTGGAGTTTCTGGAGCTTTTGTTCACGAACGTCATTGCAACAATACTGATTTACCTCGTTTTGCTGGATGGTGGGGGCACGATAAGGATTCAAGATTTTTGATGGAGAAAGGTTTTCAACCTATGAAATCGGCTGAAGCCTGGCAAATGAGTAATGCTCCAATTTTAACTATGGCTGCTCATAAAGCATCGATAGATATTTTTGAAGAAGTAGGAATGGAGAAACTATTAAAAAAACAAAAAGCATTATCTGGCTATTTAGAATTTATAGTTGATAATATAAATGCTTCACTTTCTGGTACTGATAAATCATTAGAAATAATTACTCCACGTAATTGGAAAGAACGTGGATGTCAAGTTTCTGTAATAGCTCATGGCTATGGAAAAGATTTATTTAATGAATTAACTAACGAAGGTGTAATTTCTGATTGGAGAGAACCGAATGCTATAAGAATGGCTCCGGTTCCATTATATAATTCATTCGAAGATGTTTATCGCTTTGGACAAATTTTATCAAACGCATTAAAAAAGTAATTATGAAAACAGCAAGTATTGTAGGTGCAGGTTTAGTTGGCTCATTATGGGCAGTATATTTAACAAAAGCTGGTTATAAAGTTCAGTTATTTGAAAGAAGACCAGACATTAGAAAAGCAGAAATTTCTGCTGGTAAGTCAATTAATTTGGCTCTATCTACTAGAGGTTGGAAAGCATTAGATACTGTTGGTGTTGGTGATGCTGTAAGAGAGATTGCTATTCCAATGTCGGGAAGAATAATGCACGATTTAGAAAGTAACTTAACTTACCAACCCTACGGGAAAGAAGGACAAGCTATTTATTCAGTATCAAGAGGAGGAGTTAATGCTCGAATGATGGATATTGCTGAAGCTACTGGACAAGCTGAAATTTTTTACAACGAAAAATGTGTAGGAACTGATTTAGAAAACGGAATTGTTTTTCTAGAAAATTCTGAAACAGGTAAAAAATGGGAAGTTAAATCTGATGTTGTTTTTGCTTCTGATGGGGCTTTTTCTGCTGTTCGTTATAATGCGATGCAAAAACTGGATCGATTTAATTATAGTCAAAATTACATTGAAGATGGCTACCGTGAAATATTATTACCAGCCAACGAAGATGGCTCATATAAGTTAGACAAAAATGCTTTACACATATGGCCTAGAGGCAGGTTTATGTTAATTGCGTTGCCTAACGAAGATGGTTCTTTTACATGTACATTGTTTATGCCATTTAATGGCCCAAATTCATTTAAAACTTTAACATCAAAAGAAGCTGTAGATAACTTTTTCCAATCTACTTTCCCTGATTTTTATACAATGATGCCAAATATTGCTGATGCTTGGGAAGATCACCCTTTATCATCACTAGCAATTGTTAGATGCTACCCATGGACACATGGAAAAACTGCTTTAATGGGAGATGCAGCTCATGCTACTGTTCCGTTTTACGGACAAGGAATGAATTGTGGTTTTGAAGATTGTTCTGTAATGTGGGAATTAATGCAAAAACATAATGAAGATTGGCCTAAGGTTTTTGAAGAATATCAACAATTAAGAAAACCAGATGGTGATGGTGTTCAAGATTTATCTTTACACAATTATTATGTAATGCGTGATTATGTTGGTGACCCTAAGTTTCTATTACAGAAAAAAATAGAAGCCCATTTCTCAGAGAAACATCCAGAAAAATGGTTACCATTATATAGCCAAGTTACGTTTAGCCACATTCGCTATTCTGAAGCATGGAAAACTGGCCAAAAGCAAGATGCAATTATGAAAAACGTAATGGCACAATTTGAAGACATTGAAAACGTTTGGAATAGTGAAGCTGTTGAAAATGCTATTTTAGCTGAATTGAATTAAACACCATGAAAAAACTACTCCTACCTTTTTTACTCATTCTAAGTATATCTTTATTTAGTCAAACTTATGGACCAGGAAAAAAAGGTGGTGGTTTATACCGTACAGGTGCAGATAAATTGGATAAAGGTTGGTTTTTTGGAATAGGTGGAACATATATGCTTCCTTACCTAAAACAAAGTGAAACGATTGATTTTACAGACACACTAAACCAAACATTTACTCAAGATTATACGGCAAAACCAACTGGTAAATTTGGACTGTTTTTAGAAATAGGGAAGTTTAAAATAAACGGTAAACGTATTTTTAACTACCAAGATTATGGGTTAAGCTATAAATGGTTTAGGGGTGGTGAAAATTTTGCACAAACTACTACTTTTAATAATTTACTCTATTCTCAAACTGAAACTACTGGAAGTTATAGTGACCATGCTTTATCCTTAAATTTTAATATTGGGCATAGTTATGATGCTTCTGAAAAAACATTTATTGTAAATGGTTTAGGCTTAAATGCTGATTATTTCATCATAAAAAGCCGAAGTGGTGGCGGTACCATTTTAGGGCAAGACCAAAAATTTGTTTCTGATTTTGTTGGAGAAATACATTACTTTTTTGGGGTAGGATTTAAAACTGGCAAACGTTTAATTATTATGCCAATGATAGAAACTCCAATATTTGCTTTGTATGAGTTTAACCACATAAAATCTACGCACGATTATTTTAATACGCGCTCTCGCCCACTAATTTTTAAGATACGATTTATGTTTTTGAAAAAAGGCTCTACATCTTGTCCTAAAGTTTATAACCCAATGGGAATTGATCCTGATAATTTTCAATCGGAATAAAAATGAAAGCTGAACAAAGAGATTTTTTTGCAGAAAAAGCAGGAGACTATGATGACAAAAAGTCTAGAACTGAAAATGTAGATAATATTGCGAAAACAATATTAAAAGAAGTTTCCTTTACTAAAGAAATGCACATCATGGATTTTGGCTCTGGTACTGGGCTGCTAACCTCAAATATTGCACCCTATGCTGGTAAAATTACTGCTATTGATGTTTCTAAAGCAATGACTGATGTTTTAAAATCGAAAATAGACCAGATAGCCTGCAAACTAGAAATAGCTGAATTAGATTTAACCAAAGAAACCTTAGATACAAAATTTGATGGAATCATCTCATCCATGACAATACACCACATCAATAATGTACAAGAGTTGTTTAATAAATTTTATGCCTTATTGAAAGATAACGGAACCATAGCAATTGCCGACCTTGATAAAGAAAATGGTTCATTTCATACTGAAGATACAGGCGTTTTTCATTTTGGATTTGATAGAAATGAATTCATGAAAATTGCAGAAATTGCTGGTTTTAAAGACTTAAAAATTGAAACTGCTAACACTATTGACAAAGAAACTGGTACTTATTCTGTTTTCTTATTAACGGGTAGAAAATAACTACTTGACTTTGTGATAAATAAACGCTAACTTCGTTTAACACAATGTAAAATGAATTTATCCTGAGCTTGCCGAAGGGTTAAAACGTTCCCAACAAAGGTGTTACCTGTAAGTAGAAAAAATAATATATGGACAACTATAACCTGCATCCTGCATCAATTTTTAAATTACCAAAAGATAATCAGGATCACGTTATACGAGAATACTACGACACTCTAAAGACGTTTGCAGATGAGGATTTTCAATGGAAAGTATGGATAGAAAACAGTATTCCAGACGTTAAAACTTCATTACTTGAAATGAGGGAGGAATTACTCGATGATTGCTTTACTTACTTCATCTATCACGATTCTATTGCATTAGGCTTTGGAAAAGAACTGATTGATAGACTCCGCCAACTACGCTACCTATTGGGTAGTCTGCCTTATAATGTTACAATTAAAGAAAAAGACATTCTAAAAACTAGTGACTGGCAGAAAATAATTTCAGAAGCAAAATATGTCGTCGAACTTTGGGAAAATGATAAGTCTGGAATGTACTACTCCAATTCTTCAAAATCCACAGGTTATGGCTATTGGTAATGAAAAATAACCAACAGGTAACATCATCTATATTTTATAGGGCAGTTGGTAGTAATTTGAAACAGAAAAACAAATAATAAACTCCGCCAAAAATTTGTTTTGACGTTTTATCGGGTGAAAAGTTAAAGTCCAAAGCTTTGGCTAATTAGCTAAACGAAAATTTAGTACTTTCAATTTCCCTACAAAAACATAGATTGAGTGTTAAACGAAACACTAGTACCTCAACACAAAATCTTCTTTACTTAAATCGGTATTAAAAAATACTATACCTAAAGCAAATAAATCTACCGTTAAGGTAATTTTTGGGTGTTTTTTAATTTCATCCCAAGCTTCATTCATACCTTTGCTCCAGTATATATCATCAAAAACAAACACTGTATTTTTGTTAGCTTTAGGTAAGCATAAGTTAAAGTAATTTAAAGTAGCTTCTTTGGTATGGTTACCATCAAAAAAAACAAAATCAAGTTCGCCTGTTCTTTTTAAATATTCAGGTAAAAAAACATCAAATTGTGCATTTACCAATTCAATATTTTTTAACCCAATTTTGTCAAAATTTACTTTGGCAACCTTAGTTACATTTGGGCACCCTTCAACCGTAGTTACTTTTGTTTTACTGTTAGCTGTTGCCAAATACATACTAGAAATACCTAATGATGTTCCCAATTCTAAAACAGTTGTAGGTTTAAATCGGTTAACCAAACGAAACAGTAATTGTCCGTATTTTGGAGCTTTCAAGGTATTTTTAGCAATATCATTTATTGCTCTTTTTTTCGATTTATTAACTGAAGAACCAGCTCCAAAATCGTTAATCTCAATTTCTAAATTAGATAACAACAACTTTGCTCGTATCGATTCTATATTGCTAAAAGCATAAAAAGGAGTTTGGTCTACAATAACATTATTATACAATTCGAACAAAAAAGGTGGGTGAATGCCATGCGCATTGGTAGCCTTTGCTTTGTAACTAATATATTTTTGAAGATAATTGAGCTTGTTCACACCACGAAGTTAATCATAACCTTAAAATTAAAAGCCATTTAATTACTACTTATTATCATGACTAAAATCAATAATTAATACCAATCATTGCGTAATTTTGTGCCCGATACAAATCTTATTTTAGAATGAGGATAATAATTGCAGGAGCAGGAGAAGTTGGTTTTCACATCGCAAAAATGATGGCAAGTGAAGCTCAAGACCTTTATTTAATTGATGGTAATGAAAAACGATTAAATTATGTGCAATCACATATTGACGTTTTCCCGGTTAAAGGAGATGCTACCAACATTCAACTTCTTAAAGAAATAAAAATCAGTTCTTGCGACTTATTAATTGCCGCAACTTCATCTGAAGAAACCAACATGTTGATATGTATTACAGGAAAAAAATTAGGTGCTAAAAAAACGATAGCTCGAATTAACAACTACGAAACTTCTTTAGGTGAATTACAATCATTTTATAAAGAACTTGGTGTTGACACGATAATTTCCCCTGTAGAATTAGCATCCAAAGAGATTAAAAGATTAATTACTCAATCAGCTTTTACAGATGATTATGAGTTTGAAAACGGTAAACTTACTGTATTTGGAATAGCTATTAATGAAAAATCACCTTTAAAAGCTAATTCAATAGTAGATACTTCTTACCTCAACCCTAACCTATCATTTAAACCATTAGCTATTCTTCGCCAAGGAGAAACTATAATGATAGAGGCAAATACAGTTATACTAGAAAATGATATTGTTTATTTTATTTCTACCCCTGAGGGCATTTCAGAAGTAACTAAAATTTGTGGTCAAGATTGTTTCCAGATTAAAAATATAATGATTTTAGGAGCTAGCCGTATAGGTATTTTAGCCGCCGAAATTTTAGAGAAAAAGTACAACATTACTTTAATAGAAGAAGATAAAGAGAAAGCAACAGAAGTTGCTGAACGTTTAAAGAAAACACTTGTAATTAATGCTGATGGAAGAGATGTTTCAATTTTAGAAGAAGAAAATATTGGCGATATGGATGCTTTTATTGCATTAACTGCTGATTCTGAAACGAACATAATTTCTTCTTTAGTTGCTAAATCTCATGGTGTGAGAAAAACCATTGCTCGTGTTGAAAATATGGATTACATTAATCTTTCTCAAAACATTGGTATAGACACTTTGATTAATAAAAAAATTATTGCCGCTAACGAAATTTTTAAATTTATTAGAAAAGGAGAAGTTGAGGCAATTGCTAATTTACATGGTGTAGATGCAGAAATTATTGAGTTTAATGTTAAAGCAGATACTAAAATAACAACCAAAACTCTTAGAGAAATTAAATTTCCTGAAAGTGCAAATGTTGCTGGTGTTATTAGAGATAACAAGGGGGTAATTCCTTTTGGAGGTTTTCAATTAAAAGATGGCGATAAAGTTGTTGTTTTTTGTTCTTCTAAATCTATTCATGAAGTTGAAGAATTTTTCCAAAACTAATGCCTAAAAGTCTAATAAACATAAAAGTAATTATCCACCTTGTGGGTAGCTTAGTCATTATTTGTGGAGCTTTAATGGCGTTGTCCATTCCATTTTCTATTTACTATAATGAGGGAGATTTAATTCCGCTAATTTTATCTTCGGCTATTACCTTAATTAGTGGCTTAGTATTAAAGTTATCTACTAAAAGCCATTCTAACGATGAAATTAAAAAAAGAGAAGGTTATTTAATTGTTGCTTTAGGCTGGATTTCCATGACTATTTTTGGTTCTTTACCTTATGTATTATCAAACGCAATACCTAACTACTCCAACGCTTTTTTTGAAACAATATCTGGGCTAACAACCACAGGAGCTTCAATATTAAATGATATAGAAGCTGTGCCTAAAGGAGTTCTTTTTTGGCGAAGTATGACACAATGGATTGGAGGTATGGGAATTATTGTTTTAACAATTGCTATACTACCATTACTTGGTGTTGGTGGTATGGAGCTATTTGCATCAGAAGCACCAGGACCAACAAAAGATAAAATTCATCCAAGAATTAAAGAAACAGCAAAAAGACTTTGGCTAATTTATTTCTCTTTAACACTAATTCAAACCATTCTATTAATGTTTCCGGGTGGAATGAATTTTTATGATGCTATAAACCATTCACTTACAACAATGTCAACTGGTGGTTTTTCTACTAAACAAGCAAGTGTTGCTCATTTTGATTCAGCAATAGTAGACTATATTATCATAGTCTTTATGTTTATTGCAGGAACCAATTTTACATTATTGTATTTTGGAGCTAAACTTAAATTAAAAAAGTTTTGGGAAAACGATGAATTTAAATGGTATATAGGAACAGTTATTGGTTTAACATTTATTATCATTCCTACAGTTTATGGAATCGTTGGTGCTAATTTAGGTTTCGAAAAATCATTTAGAGATGTACTATTTCAAGTAGTTAGTATTATTACAACAACTGGTTTTGCAAGTGCCGATTTTACAACTTGGGGTGCATTTGTAACTTTCTTGTTTTTCTTACTATTGTTTACAGGAGCAAGTGCTGGATCAACTAGTGGGGGTATGAAATTGGTACGAATCGTATTATTAATGAAAAATGGATTTTTAGAATTTAAACGAAAACTACATCCAAATGCTGTAATTCCAGTACATTTAAATGGTCAAGGTGTTCCTCCTCATATTATTTATAACTTATTAGCGTTTGTTTTCTTTTACCTTTCAACTTTTGTTGTAGGCTCTATTATCGTAACATTTTTAGGGGTAGATTTTATGGAAGCTGTTAGTGCTGTAGCCACAAGCGTAGGTAATGTTGGGCCTGGCATTGCAAGTATTGGTCCTTCGGGCAACTTTTACCATCTTCCAGATTCTAGTAAATGGGTACTATCTATTTTAATGTTAATGGGTCGTTTAGAATTATTTACCATTGCAATCTTGTTCACTCCCTACTTCTGGAGAAGAAATTAAATTAGCTTTCTTGTAATTCAATTAAGTTGATGTTTGTTAACTAACATCAACTTAGTATATTGCCAAAAATTATAACAAAATAGATGTTTTAACGATGGTTTTATGTTAAAATCTCGTCTAAACAGGTCAAGAATACAATTATGTTTAAAAAAATAACTCTAATAATTTCGATATGCATTTTCATCACAAATGCAAATGCTCAAGAATTTCTAGGCATCCGTCAAAGTAACTATTCGGGAGTAATGGGTTTAGATCTTAACCCTGCTTCAATTGCTGATAATAGGATGAAAATGGATATGGTTATTTTCGGCGCCTCTGTTTATGGATATAATAATCACGCTTATTTTAATCCAAAACACATGCCTTACGGTTGGATAAAATCATTTGATGCAGACGATCCAAAATCTGATGCTTGGATGAATAATGAAGATTTAAATCAATTAGTTTCTGCTGATTCTATTGATTTTTATAAAAATAAAGGCGTCGATCAATATGTTGAATTCAATAATGGAAATAAAGATCGTTCTGCTTTTGTAAATACTGAAATAGATATTTTCAATATTATGATTTCAATAAACCAAAAAATATCTATAGGGTTTCAAATTAAAAATAGAACTTTATTTAATCTAGATAAAGTTTCTCCTGAGCTGATAAGGTTAGTTGGAAGAGAGTTTGATTATCAACAACTCTTTAACTTAAATCTTGAAGATGCCAATCTCAATTTATCGATGAACTCCTGGAACGAATACAACTTTGCTTATGCTCAAGTATTAAAAGATGATAACGAACATTTTTGGAAAATTGGAGGTAAATTAAAATTCTTGCAAGGAATTGGCTCATTTTATTTCTATTCTGATAATGTTGACTATAACATTCAAAACGATTCAACAGCAAACTTTATACAAGGTGATTTTGACTATGGATATTCTGATAACCTTGGTGGCTATATTGAACCTGAAGATAATAGCGGAGAAGAGTTCAGTGCAGGAGAATTTCTTAAAAGTGCTTCAAATTTTGGGCTAGGTTTAGATGTTGGAATTGTATACGAATGGAGACCAAATTACAGAGACTTTAAATACGACATGGATAATAAAACCGATTTATGGCGAAGAGACCAAAATAAATACAAAGTAAGAGTTGGTGCCGCAATTAATGACATTGGTGGTATGACCTATAAAAAGGGTTCCTTAAGTAGAAACTTTTCTTTTAATACCAGCAACTTTGATTTACAAACTTTTGATGGCGTAGAAGGTTTTAGGACTCTTGACTCAACTTTATTAAATCTAGCTGATAGTGGAGATATTGTTTTTAGAAATGATGACGGAAAATACTTTATGAATTTACCAACCCATGCAAATATTGATGTTGATTATCATATTGGGAAAAATATATACGCAAACTATTATATGCGTTTAAACTTATTATTTCTTAAAGACAGAAATGCAGTGCACTATCCAAATAATTTTGCTATTACCCCAAGATGGGAGAAAAGATGGTGGGGAGTTTCTCTTCCTTTATCTTATAATACTGTTGCAGGTTTTAGGTATGGTGTTGGTTTAAGAGCAGGTCCTGTTGTTGTTGGAACAGGAGATATTAAACCATTTTTTGCCCCTGGAAAAGATACAAAAATAAGAGGTGGTGATTTTTATGTTGCTTTAAAATTACCTATTCCTTATGGAAGACCTAAAGATAGAGATAAAGACAAAGTTTCTGATAAGCTTGATGTCTGTATAGATGTACCTGGAGTGTGGGCTTTTAAAGGATGTCCTGATACAGATAATGATGGTATTCAAGATGCTGAAGATGATTGCCCGCTAGATTCTGGTATTGTAGAATTTAATGGCTGTCCTGATACAGATAATGATGGAATTATGGACAAACTAGATAGTTGTGTAACAGATTCTGGTTTGGTTAAATTTAATGGTTGCCCAGATAGAGATGGTGACGATATTATGGATAAAGAAGATGATTGTCCGGATACTCCTGGAATCCCAACATTTAATGGTTGCCCAGATACAGATGGTGATGGATTAATGGATAAAGAAGATGGATGTCCTCAACTTCCGGGACCTACTTCCAACAAAGGATGCCCGTTAAAACTACTCCATTCAGTTGATAGTATGAATCAAATATTAGCATCTGATACTTTATTGATTGGTAAGGAAAAATTTATTTTCAACAATTTATCTCCAGATAAAAGTTATTTATTTGAACTAGAAGTTTCTGATGGAGAATACCCTCCATATATAGATATTGCTTTACAAAATAGTGATAGTATTTCACAGATTAGAGCGTTCAAAAAAGATAGCACTCACTACGCTTATACTTTTATTAAAAAAGGAGCTGCTCTTGAATTAACAAAAGAAGAAGAAGAAATCTTAAATACTGCTTTCGCTAATTTAGAATTTGAAACAGGTAAAACAAAAATTAAAGAAACTTCACTTCCTTCATTAATTGATTTAGCTTTATTATTAAAGAAAAAACCAGATTGGGCACTTAGCATCGCTGGACATACAGATAGTCAAGGAGCAGCAAGTTCTAATTTAAGACTATCTAAAGGTAGAGCTCAAGCTGTAGCAGAATTTTTAACTAAATCTGGAGTCGATTCCTCAAGATTTGAGGTGAAATGGTTTGGAGAAACAAAACCAATTGCTGACAATAAAACTAAAGAAGGTAGACAAAAAAACAGAAGAGTTGAAATGACAGTTATTCAAAATTAAAAAAAGTCCTCCCAAATTGGGAGGACTTTTTATTGTGAAAAACCTTTTAGATAGGTAGATTATTTCACTCTTATTTTGATAAAATAATTCGATTGGTAGTTCCGTTTACTTTCAATAAATAAACACCTTCTGGTAAATTACTTAAGTTTATTGTTTCATTATTATCTACTGAAAAGTTAGTTATTAACTTTCCTACTAAATTATATAACTGTACTTCAACATTTTTTAAACCAACGCCTTTAATAGTGATTAAGCCTTTTGTCGGATTTGGATAAATTGTAAAATCTTTTAAAGCATATTCTGCTAGACTAGTTGTTGTAACTGTATAAGGTGCTGAAGTTTCAGGACAACTATTAGCATAAGTTACCTCAACAGTATAATCACCGTCTTGAGTTGCCGTAATTGTTTGACTATTACTTGCTGGTATCGGGTTTCCATCCAGATACCATTGATAACTCACACCTGTTGTAGAAGAAGTTAAATCTCCAGAATTATCAGCAATTATAGGTGTTGGGTTTACCGCACATTCTTGTAAATGAGAAATTCGAGTAGAATTAGCTAATGAATCTTGGAAGTAATCGAAAGCATCACAGTCTCCTTTTAGCATATAATCCAACCAAAGGTTTGTTAAATCTTGAGCAATATCTTGTTGTTCTTCTCTAGTAATTGAAATTCCTGTAGATGATGTACTTTCTCCAAAATCGCAATTCGTATTGGTGTTTGCAAAATAACAATGTCCACCACCCAATACATTTATAAATGTTTTACAATTGCTGGCCAAGTTATCATACATTGGTGTGTGGTGATCTGCTGCTGGTGTAACTCCATCGTTACTTCCTGAGAAAACAACAGATGGAACAGTTATATTAAGTGCTGAATTTATTGAGGAAACTCCATTAGTTGATGATTCGGCGGGAGCATACCCCACCAATGTTTTAAGATTGATATTTCCATTTGCTACTAACGAATCTGCTGCCAGAAAAGAAGCTCCACCACCCATAGAATGTCCCATTAAAGCAGTTTCTGGAGCTACCCCATTAAAAAATATTGATCCAGGAGTTGCTCCTTCATTTTGCATTTCTGTAACTAAAAATTGTAAATCCCATCCAAATTGTTGGTGATCTGTTCCTGTTAAACTTCCTTCTGTTCTAGGAAACATCATAATGTAACCTCTTGGAACATAAGATTGCCATAGGTTTTCATAAGCACTCCATGCCATCACAAAACCATGCCCAAATACAATTACTGGATATTGACCAGCAACTATAGAAACATCATCGCCAGATGTAGATGCTGGATAATATATTTCCGTTTGTATTGCTCTGTTTCCTCTGCTTGCATCTTGAAAAGTTATTTGTGTATGTCCAACTTGATGCTGAGCAAACATTTCTGAGGCAATAAACATTAAGCCAAACAATAATATTATAACTAAAATTTCTTGCGTATTTCTTATTATTTTTCTTTCCATAGCTATTTAATTTTTTAACACTTATAAAAGTAATTTAACATTAACTTTAAAAAAATCCTCGTATTTTTATAAAAATCAGATGAAAAAATGGAACTACTCATTCAAAAAGTATGTAATAGCTGCCAGACAGAATTACTAGGCTTATTTCATGATTTTTTAATTCAAAACAATCATGAACTATCTGCTACACTTATAAAAACTATACAAACCAACCCTTATGAAAACATCCAATTTTATTCTGATAAAATTTATAACAACAATAGTAAAGAATCAATCAAAAAGCTAAATCAATTAGCACATCATACATTAAAACTTTTTTCTTTTATTAGTCAAAACTTCCCCTCTTTTTTATGGCATAATATTCAAGAAATTGAATGGCTTATTTTTAAAAATAACAAAAAGACACTAAATGATAAAATTAAATATGTAAAAGAGGTGGCTGATAAATTCGAGAATTATCAATTACTCATTCAATTAACTCGAATTATTAAACAACAAGTAGGTATAGAAAAATCGTTTGCAAATTCAATCCTAAAAAATGATTATCTAAAATATTTAAATGAAATTGAACATTTACTTTATCTCCAAAATAAAATTATAAAAGAAAATACCTCATCAAAAAAAGGAGTTACCTCAAGCGAATTGAAACAATTTACAAGTTTGTTTAATTCAACATCAAAATCAGTTGAAATATTAGCGAAACAATCTTATTTAAATGTTTTGAGTACTTGCAATCATTCTGATTTCTATAACAAAAATACTCTTGAACTAATTAATCATACCATTAAAGAAACTGAAAAATATGGCTATTTAATTATAGCTCAATACACAGAAAAATTAATGAGTTTAGATTATATGTTGGTAAAACATACTCGATTAACTCTTGATGAAAAAGAAATGAATAAAGCTTGTTCTTTAATCATAAAAAAATGGCAAAATTATTTTCCTACAGACAGTAAGTTAGACATTGGATTAACAATGGCGATAAGTATAAAAGGCTCTTATTATATTACAAATTATTATTTTAATACTATTCCAAAAAAATTAAAACTAGAAATTTCAGATGTGTCTGATTTTACTAATCAATTAATTAAAAATACAGATTGGAAAACTGAAGGTCACCTAAAATACATAAACATATGTAACGTACATGCACTCTATCTTATCTTAAATAAAAAAGCCAATAAAGCTTCAAACTTAATTGAAAAAATATTACATGAATACCAACAAAAACAATTCAACAAGCTATATGATGGAATATTTGTAGTACTTATTATGGCCTATTTTCAAGATGAAAAATATGAAGATACAGTGGATACTTTTAATCGATACAAAAAAGTTACTAAAGGTGAAGTTTCAGTAAAAGAGAACGACTTAATAATAAGAGCTTTATACTATATAGCTCAGTTAAAACTTAAAAAAAGCAAACAATATTCTGACAAACTTTCCTTAATTATAAAAGAACTAAGTGAAAATAAATTGATGGAAAATAACCTAAAACTTATTGAACGTGTTCAAGCAGCAATTCTGTAATTTTACAGTATGGCATTCGAAATAGTATCTGACTTTAAACCTACTGGCGATCAGCCAGAAGCAATAAAACAATTAGTTGAAGGGATAAATAATGGTACCAAAGCTCAAACACTTCTTGGAGTAACGGGTTCTGGAAAAACTTTTACCGTAGCCAATGTGATTGAGCAAGTTCAGAAGCCTACTTTAATTTTAAGCCACAACAAAACTTTAGCTGCTCAATTGTATGGAGAATTCAAGCAATTTTTCCCAAATAATGCAGTTGAGTATTTTGTTTCTTATTACGATTATTACCAACCTGAAGCATACTTACCGGTTACTGATACATACATCGAGAAAGACATGTCGATTAACGATGAGATAGAAAAATTGAGATTAAGTACAACAACCTCACTACTTTCTGGAAGACAAGATGTAATAGTTATTGCTTCTGTTTCATGTATTTATGGTATTGGTAATCCGGCCGATTTTCAAAAGAATATTATAAAAATAAAATGTGGTGAGGTTATTAGTCGGAATAAATTTTTACTTCAACTAGTTCAGAGTCTTTACTCTAGAACTGAAAATGATTTTCAACGAGGTAATTTTAGAGTAAAAGGCGATACTGTTGATGTTTATCCTGCTTATGCAGAAATTGCTTATCGAATTTACTTTTTTGGTGATGAAATTGAAGAAATAGAATCATTCGACCCTATTACAGGCAATACTTTAGAAGAGTTTACTTACCTCAACATATACCCCGCAAATATTTTTAACACAACAAAGGAAAGCATGCAGAGTGCTATCCATGAAATACAATTGGATTTAGGAAAGCAAGTAGAATATTATAAAGAAATTGGAAAACATTTAGAAGCAAAACGACTAGAAGATAGAGTGACTTACGATATGGAAATGATGAGAGAATTGGGCTATTGTTCAGGTATTGAAAATTATTCTCGTTATTTTGATAGACGTGAACCTGGTTCTCGTCCATTCTGTTTGTTAGATTATTTCCCTAAAGATTTTATGATGGTAATTGATGAAAGTCACGTTACTGTATCTCAAGTTGGAGCAATGTACGGTGGAGACCGTTCTCGTAAGCAAAACTTAGTGGAATATGGTTTTAGATTACCTTCAGCAATGGATAATAGACCATTAAAGTTTGATGAGTTTCACAGCTTAATGAACCAAACCATTTATGTTAGTGCAACTCCTGCTGATTTCGAACTAAACGAAAGTGAAGGTATTTTTGTAGAGCAAGTAATTCGTCCTACTGGTTTATTAGAACCAATTATAGAAATTCGACCAAGTTTAAATCAGATTGATGATTTAATGGAGGAAATTACCATTAGATCTGAAAAAGATGAGCGTACTTTAGTAACAACACTTACTAAGCGTATGGCTGAAGAATTGGATAAATACTTCGATAACAATGGAATACGATGCCGTTACATTCATTCTGATGTAGATACAATTGAACGAGTAGAAATTTTACGCGATTTACGTTTAGGTTTATTTGATGTATTAATTGGTGTTAACCTATTAAGAGAAGGTTTAGATTTACCTGAAGTATCTTTAGTTGCAATTTTAGATGCCGACAAAGAAGGTTTTCTTCGTTCGGAACGTTCGTTAACACAAACTGCAGGTAGAGCCGCACGTAATATTAATGGGATGGTGATAATGTATGCAGATAAGGTTACTAAATCGATGCAAAAAACAATTGATGAGACAGACCGTAGAAGGGAAAAGCAAGTTAAATACAATAACGATAATAATTTAGTTCCAATGGCTTTAAACAAATCTAAAGCTGAAATTTTAGGACAATCAAAAGTTATTGATGATGCTTATGATATTATTAATTATGATGACAAACTTAGTCTAGCTGCCGATCCAGTTGTTCAATACATGAATAAAGATCAATTACAAAAGCTATTAGAAGAAACACAAAGCAGAATGAAAAAAGCGGCTAAAGAAGAAGACTTTATGGAGGCGGCCCGATTAAGAGATGAAATGATGGAAATAGGAAAAATGATTAAAAAATAGAACTATTATTTATTACTCGCATCAAACAAAATTGCTTTCTCCTCTCCTGTTAAACTATCGTAACCAGATTTTGCAATCTTATCCAAAATAGCATCAACTTTTTGTTGATTTGCTTTCTTTTGTGCATTATAGTCGTAATCTGTTTTTGTTTTTCCCGGATTTTTATAAACTACTTTCATTTTACGTTTAGTAGAAAACATTGTTTTAAAATATGCTAATAATTGATTTATAAAAAGGGTAATATCTTTACCTGTCTGTAATTGCTTAGCAAATAAAAATCCTAACAAAGCCCCTCCAATGTGTGCAATATGCCCGCCAGAGTTTCCTTGACGAATACTAATTATATCGAGTACTACATAAACTAAGGCAACATATTTTAATTTTACATT
Organism: Vicingus serpentipes; assembly: GCF_007993035.1. Taxonomy (NCBI): domain Bacteria; kingdom Pseudomonadati; phylum Bacteroidota; class Flavobacteriia; order Flavobacteriales; family Vicingaceae; genus Vicingus; species Vicingus serpentipes. The sequence goes on along the minus strand of NZ_VOOS01000003.1, from coordinate 373,009 downwards.
ACCTAAAAACACTAAGCGAACTACAAAATTAGGCACATGAGTAGCAGCGGCAACTAAAACTGCCATAACAGATGCCGAAGCACCTAATGCCAAACTACCCATTAACACATTTTCGAAAACAGGAAAAATATTAAATGCTAAAATATACAACAGCCCACCTGCTAAACCACCTAACAAGTATACCCCAACTAATTTGTTTTGATTTAAAAATTGAAGAAATATTTGACCTCCAAAATACAGTACTAACATGTTCATTAAGATATGCATCAAACTTTCGTGCAAAAACATATAACTAATCAACGACCAAGGTTTAGTAATTAAGTTGCTAAAATCGGCAGGTAATGCTAACCAATAAACCATTAACTCAGAACCATTACTAATACCAAAAAACCACAAAAACAAACCAACAATATGAACTAATAAAAACATAGCCACATTAATAAAAATTAGCTTTATTAATGCTGAGCCACTTTTATATTGTCGTTTGATATCTTCTATAAATGGGTTTTTCATAATGAATAAAATTCTACAACAAAGTTAAACATTAATAGTGTTTAGGTGAATTGTTAAAAGTTAATATTTCAAAAATAGAAGAAGCATATTTATTCTCATCTTTGTAGTCATGAACTTACAAGAAAAAGACAAAAAATACATCTGGCATCCGTTTACACAAATGAAAACAGCACCTTTAAACATTCCTATAGTAAAAGGAGAGGGTGTTTACATTTATACTGAAAATGGCACAAAAATTTTAGATGCAGTTTCATCTTGGTGGACTAACATACATGGACACTCTCACCCATATATTGCTGAAGCTGTATGCGAACAATTTAACACTTTAGAGCATGTTATTTTTGCAGGGTTTACACATCCTAAGGCTATAGAACTTTCTGAACGCATTATTGGTAAATTACCTTATTTAAACAAAGTTTTCTTTTCTGATAACGGAAGTACTGCTGTTGAAGTCGCTATTAAAATGGCTTTTCAATATTGGTACAATAAAAAAGAAACTAAAACTAAAATAATTGCTTTTAACCATGCTTACCACGGAGATACTTTTGGAGCAATGAGTGTTGGTGGTAGAGATACTTTCAATAATCCTTTTAATCCCTTTTTGTTTGATGTTGAATTTATAGATGTACCAACTCCTGGAAATGAGAATATTGTTATTCAACAATTAAATGAAAAAGTAAAAAACAATGATGTTGCTGCTTTTATTTTTGAACCACTTGTTCAAGGTTCTGCAGGTATGGTAATGTATGCTTCTGAAATTTTAAATGAGTTAATCGTCATTTGCAAACAACACGAAGTGCTTTGTATTGCTGACGAAGTAATGACAGGTTTTGGTAGAACTGGAAAATTCTTTGCGACAGATTACATTGAAAACAAACCAGATATTGTTTCTTTATCAAAAGGCTTAACTGGAGGAACTATGCCTTTAGGATTAACAGTTTGTTCTGATAAAATATATAATGAATTTCTATCTGACGATCATTCTAAAACATTTTTTCATGGTCATTCTTTTACCGGACATCCTTTGGCTTGTGCTGCATCCTGTGCTAGTATGGATTTAATGGAAAAACCAGAAACTTGGCAACAAATAGAAATGATAATCGCAGAACATCAGCAATTTGGAAAAAAATTAGAAAGTTATTCATTGATTAAAAACGTAACTCAAAGAGGTACTATTATAGCTATTGAATTTGATACAGGTACTAATACTTCTTACTTCAATAATTTAAGAGATGTTCTTTATAATTATTTCTTAGAAAAAAATATACTCTTAAGACCTCTTGGAAACATCTTATATATTTTACCCCCTTATTGTATTACAAAAGATGAACTAAATACAATTTATGATGCAATTGAAGAGTTTTTAATTAACTATTGAATCACTAGTTTTTGATTGTAAATTGATTTACCCTCTTTTATTACGAGCAATATGTAAGTTTGAGGATCTAAGTCACTTGTATTTATTTTTAGTGTATCAAAAATAGGCTGCTCAATAATTAATTTACCTGTTAAATCATAAACTTGTACTGTTGAATTTTTAATTGATTTTGCCAATTGAACCGTAACAAAACTATCACTCGGGTTTGGATAAACTTTTACTTCTTTTTTATTTAATGCTATTTCGGTTGTTCCAATTGTTAAATCACCATTTGCAAAAGCATAATCACCCAACAATAAACTGTCAATAGTCATCCACCCATATGCTATAGTTGCCGACAATGTTGTTTTAGTATAATAAAGATAAAGTGTCCAATCTTGCGTTGCGTTTTCTCTATATAATAATATTAAACTATCACCATTTACTGGAACTAAATCAACATCTAAATATCCAGAATTATAACGGCCGTCAAAATAGATTTTAGCTGTAGCGTCAATATCAGCAGGCAAAATACCTTTCACACTCCAATACCTACTTTCAGAAATTCTATAATTATTTGGATTGTTTTGAATGGCATCTGGTTTTACCCAATGGTGTTCAATATGCAATAATGCTGAATCAGTAATTGATGTAGTTGTTATGTTAAACAACGATCTATTTAGTGTTTTTGTTCCAGCAGATTTAATTACCAATCTATCATCTGTTCTTGCTTGATTCAATTTGTTATCTTCATTTAACAACGTTAAAACTGGTTGAAAAGGAATTGTTACTGTAGCAGAAGAAAACTGACCATTAGTTATCACTCGTCTTTTTACTCTATTCCAATTATTATCATAAAAAGTAATCTCTATTGGTGTTTGAGTATGAAATACTGAGTTTCCTCTAAGTTTTTGTTCTATAAAAATCTCTACATCATAATTAGCTCCGTTAGGAGCTATTATGGTAGAATCAATTTCATAATGAGCATAGCCTGGAGAGAAAATCCAATCGTTAAAAAATGGTGTCATGTCAACACCTGTTTTAAGAGTTAATTCATCTCTAAACTGCTCGGAATTCATAGACTTAAACTTAAATGTGTTGGTTACTTCATTCAATCCATAAAAAAACAACGAATCACCTAAATAAGCTCTCATATTATGAGCCATTAAAGCACCCTTTTTATATACTCTATCCCCGTAAGTATACTCATGAGGTACTCCAGATATAGGCATATAGCCTCCTTCATTTAAATTTAAATATTGTATAATGGATTTATTTGAGTTCTTTATTTCCTCTAATGCAGTTTCATAATCATAAACCTTTTCTGTAAACAAATATTCAGAGTAAGTTGCCATCCCTTCATTTATCCACATATCACCTGCTGTTTCGCAAGTAACCAAATCTCCCCACCAATGGTGAGCAAACTCATGAGCCATTAATGTTTCACTACCAAAAGTACCATTTGCAGCAGATAATGGATAAGCAATATTTGTTGCATGCTCCATTGCTCCAGAACCAAAAGGAACTAAAGAAAAACCAACTTTATTCCATCGGTATGGACCATAACCAGTTTCATAAATATCAATCGCATTTGGTAAATGGATAAATGAATTCTTCATATTAGTTGTATCACTTGGTCTGGCTACTAATTCAATAGGAATACTACCCAACAATCCATTATGAGATTGATGAACAGTTGTATAATCTGCAACTGCAACACAAACTAAATAACTAGGTATCTCTTCATTCATTACCCATTTTCTAATAATAGTATCACCACTAATTACATTTTCACTAATTAAAACCCCATTACAATGTGCTTTTTTTCCAGCTGAAGTAATCATGTTAAATTCATAAGCTGAACGCTCAACAAAATTATCGAAACATGGAAACCAAACTCTTCCATAATTATGAGGATTTGCATCAAATCCCACCCCTAAATTAAAAGCATAGTTACCCTGAAAATAAAACCCTCCCCAACCAGTAGCATCTTGTTGTGGAGAGCCATGATAATAAACAGTAACGTATGAAGAATCATTAGTAGTTAAACTTAATCCTAAATCTATATTTAATAGAGTATCGTTATAAGTATAACTTAGAGGACCCGATATACTAACTACTGAATCAACAATCAATTCCAATAAATCTAATTTTAACTGAGAAACTCCATTTATCTTTGGAGTAAAATTAACCTTACAATTACCTTTTATTTGTTGATTATCCATATCGGTAAAGTCAAGGTTAATTTCATATTTTAATATATTAACAGTATCACTTCTAGAATTTTGAGCATATGTAAATAGCACAAGAAAAAAGGAAAAAAAGGTGAGAAATAAAATTTTCATAATGCACAATTTAGACAATAAATTTACCGAAAATAGATTTATCTATACCGTTAATTAAATGATAGCTCTCAAAACTCCATTATTGCAATCCTATTACAAAATACCATGCAACCATCTGAGATAATATAACGTATTTTGTGTACAACTAAACCAAGCTTATTATTGAATTGCTATGAAACCTTCTACAGAGTTATTTCAGCTAATTAAATCCTTATCTAAATCTGAAAAGAGATATTTCAAGTTAACTTCTTCACTTCAATCTGGAGAAAAAAACTACATGAAACTATTTGACGCTATTGAAGAACAAACTGAATATGATGAAGATGCTATTAAAAATAAATTCAAAACAGAAACATTTATTAAGCATTTACCTTCTGAAAAAAATCACCTATACAACCTTATTCTTAAAAGCCTAAGAGGGTTTTATGCTGATAATTCTGCTGCATCAATACTTCAAGAGCAGCTAAGAAATATTGAATTGCTATACAACAAAGCTTTGTATAAAGAATGTACTAAATACATAAAAAAAGCAAAATCTATCGCTTATCAATATGAAAAATTTTACTTTTTACTTGATTTAATTGATTGGGAAAAGAAACTTATAGAAGAAAGCTATTCTCGTGGTGTTTTTAATTCTAATCTAACAGAACTGGTTAAAGAAGAAGGAGAATGTATTGAAAAATTAAACAACCTAGCTGAGTACCAAAAGTTATATTCAAAAATTAATTACGCAATTAGAAATAAAGGATTTACCCGTACTGTTGAAGAAGAAGAAATAATTGAAGAAATTACAAATCATCCTTTAATTAAAGGTAAGAAAACTGCTCTATCAACTAAAGCTGCAACAGCATGTTATTCAATTAAAGGAATGTGTGCTAGCACGAATGGCAACTTTGAAGAAACAAATAACAACTTTAAAAAAGTAATTAAAATTATGGAAGACAATCCTTCAATTATGAAGGAATTACCAAAAAGATATATAAAAGCTTTAAATAGTTTAATGTATTATAATTTAGACACTAATGATTATGATACTTGTTTCGAAACTATCAATAAAATTAAATCTTTAAAAACTGCAACTGGCTTCGAAAGTATTGATAGCCAGTTAAGTTTATTTACATTACCCTATAATGCCGAACTAATTACCAACCTAAATTTAGGTAATTACGATACAGCAGTTAATGATGTTTTACCTAAAATTTTAGACGGAATTGAGCTTTACCAAGGTAAATTAAGCATTGAGGATGAAATATTGTTTTACTATAACATATCAAGAGCATATTTTGGAAATGAAGATTATAAAAATGCCTTAAAGTACATTAACAAAGTATTGAATAGTAATGAAAACATGCTTCGCCAAGATATTTTTACTTTTGCTCAATTAATAAATTTAATTATACATTACGAATTAGGCAACATTGACCTTTTAGAATATACTATAAAATCTGTAAAACGATTTATAACTAAGAAAGAAACAGATCACCAATTTGAAACAGTTTTCTTAAAAAATATGAGTAAATTAATCAAGGTTAAAAATCCTGATGATTTAACTAAAACAATAGAAAATTTTAGAAAAGAATTAAACAAAGTTACACAAGACCCTTATCAAAAAGTAGCTCTTAAATACTTTGATTTTATTGCTTGGTTAGATACTAAATTATTAAAAAAGACCTATTCTGAATTAATTCAAGGAAAAAATCATTTAGTTTCCTAATCTTTGTTTTACTGCTTCATATAAAATAATTGCAGCTGCAACTGATACATTTAAGGAAGCTATTTCACCAGCCATTGGTATTTTAGCTAAACTATCACAATTTTTAAGTAATTGGTTCGCAATTCCCTTTTCTTCATTACCCATAATTACAGCAACTGGTTCTGTGTAATTGCACTCATAAACAGTTGTGTTTGTTTTTTCGGTACATCCAACAATTGTCAATCCACTGTCTTTAAGTAAATAAACAGTATCGGTAAGATTATCAACCTTGCAAATTGGTACTCTAAAAATTGCTCCTGTAGAAGTTTTTATAGCATCTTCATTTATCTGGGCAGATTCTCTCTTGGGGATAATAATAGCATCAACCCCAGCACATTCTGCTGTTCTAACAATTGCTCCAAAATTTCTAACATCAGTAATTCTATCTAATATTAATAAAAATGGAACTTTACCTTGATCAAACAATTGTGGTAATATATCTTCTATATCTTGGGTTTCTATAGGAGAAATAAACCCAATAACCCCTTGATGATTACCACTCGTATGTCTATTTAATTTTTGAACAGGCACATGACTATATGGTACCTTCCCTTTTTTTATTGCTTTTCTAAGCTCAGTTAAACCAGGGCCACTTATATCACTTTGAATATAAATTTTATCAATTTCTTTTCCCGAGTTTATTGCTTCTATAATTGGATGAACTCCAAAAATGATATTTTCTTTTTCTCTCATTTAATTTTAATAAATTCTTCCACTTCGCCATGTATCAACTGCTCTATACCACGTAGTCTTATAAATTGATGAACGACTTAAACTATAATCGTTATTTGTAATTGGATTTTTAACTTTATAAAAAACAAAATTTAAAGACATTACATTATTTTCTTCTCCATAAATCCAGTTTTCATAATCTTTATGTTTGTAAACAACCGTAGGTGTTCCATAAATTAAATAGATTAATCCCCTATCCGTTTTCCAACCTTCTAAATAAGAAGTAAAGAACTCGTTTGCATTTTCAACTCTATTAAAATATTCTTTAATTAAAGTTCTTGCTCTTTCTGTACTTCCTGCAATATCTAACCAAAACTCATCCATTGCAACTTTTTGGTTTTCAGCTTCTAATAATTTATTGTATTCATCTTTTGTTGAGATATAACGCATTGGTGCAATCATGTTTTCAATCGATTTTACCGATGGAAAATTATCTTGAAAACTATAAAATGTTGGTCCTTCTTTATTTATTTCTGAAGATTGAAAATGATACAATCCCTTACTCAAAATAGACAAACGAACTTTACTGTTTTCATCAAAAGTTAAAACTTGAATAGAGTCTGGTAAAAAATCTTGCTTTTTTTCAGTATCACTTTCTGAAAAAGGAGGTTTAGCTATACCATGAACAATGTTATATATTTTTAATGCAATCGTATTATTCGAATTGGTTTCATTCTTTTTCAATTCAACAACATCTCCAATATTAAAATAGTTTTTAAAAATTACATTTCCTAAAGTATCAGTTGGTAAGAAATTCTGAGAATTAAATTGATTTAAACGATTAATGTATATTCTTTTCTTTAAATAATTATCTCTATTAATATCATTAAACATTATAATTAAATCATACTCTTTATTTGGTTGGGTTGCTAACTCAAGTGTTCCATCTAAATATTTTAATTGATTATTTTTTCCAAAATCTACAAATTTTAAAGTAGCACTATCAATTATTTCTTTCTGATCTTTTTCTGTTAACTGATATGTAACTTCAACATTAGCAGTATAAGTAGAATCACTACGTTTTTTAGTGTAAAGTAAATTTTCAGCATTTAATCGAAAATAAAATTGGGTAAGCGAGTCATTTTTATTAAACACTTTAAAAGAAGGGTCAATTAAATTAATTCCAGGCATATAAATTCCTGCTACATTTCTGTTTGATGCATTTTGACCAGATTTACATGAATGTAAAAAAACAAAAACAACCAGAATTATTAATAAATTCAGTGGTGTATTCGTTTTTATATTTTGTGTCTTAAAATTCATTAATCCTCTAATAACTCAATATCATCATCATCATTAAAACTTGAAGGTATATTTTTTGTAGCTTTTGCTCCTAACTTCTTAATCCCTTCTACCCTACGAATTATATTACCCGAACCTGTTTTAAGCTTATTTACAGCACCATCATAAGCCACTTTCGCAGTTGATAAGCCTCTTTCAATTTTTTCTAAATCTTCTAAAAACCCAACAAATTTATCATACAAAGCACCACTCTGTTTTGCTATATCAAGCGCATTTTTGGTTTGTTTTTCTTGTTTCCAAACTGAAGCAATTGTCTTTAAGGTAGCTAACAAAGTTGTTGGACTAACTATTACAATTTTTCTATCCCAAGCATAATTATATAAAGATGCATCTGCTTGTAAGGTAAAGCTAAACGAAGGTTCTGATGGCATAAACATCAATACAAAATCAGGAGAATTAATACCTACTGCATTCGAATAATTCTTTTCACTCAATCCAACAATATGACTTTTAACAGATACAATATGAGCTTTAATCAAACTTAATTGCTCCTCTTCAGTTTCTGCTTCTAGATAATTAGTATAAGCCGTAATCGAAACCTTAGAGTCAACTACAATGTGTTTATCATCTGGTAAATTAATAACAACATCAGGGTAAATTCTACCCCCTTCATCATTAGTTGTATGATGCTGAGTAACATATTCTTGATCTTTAACTAAACCAGAACTCTCAAGTACTTTTTCAAGAATAAATTCTCCCCAATTACCTTGTGCTTTCGAATCTCCTTTCAATGCTTTGGTTAAATTTTGTGCATCTGTTCGCATTTGTTGGTTTAAATCCGACAAGGTTTTTACTTGCTCCATTAAAGAAGTTCGTTCTTTTAATTCCTTCTCGTATTTGTCATCTACTTTTTGCTCAAAGTTTTTAATATTTTCTCTTAGAGGTTTTAAAATTTCATCTAATCTTTTTTGATTCGATTCAGCAAATTCACTAGAGTTTTGTTTTAGTAACTTATTAGCTACATTTTCAAATTCTAATGTGAATTTTTCTTGCAACTTCTCAATTTCTTTTTTCTGTTCACTTAGTTTCTCTTCAACGTTTTGATTATTTGCTGCCAACTGAGCATTAGTAGATAATAATTCATCCTTTTGGGACGATAAATCTTCTATTTTTTGCCTTTGCTCTTTATAATTTTCTGCAGCAGCTTCTATCCTACTTTTCAAAACAGCTATTTCTTGATTTAAAGCTTCTGTATCATTAATATTTTCAACCTCAGTTTCTTTACTTTTTTTAAAAAGCCACCCTAAGACAAAACCTATTCCTAGGCCAATAATTAATAAAAAGATAGCAGTAAAATCCATAGTCTGTTTTTGAGACCTTAAAGTTAAGATATTTTAAGTAATCCTTTAATATTTTAAAATGAGAACAGGAGTACCTTCATCAACAACTTCATAAAGATTTAATACATCTGTATTTTTCATACGAATACATCCATGAGAAGCAGGCTCTCCAATATATCCTTCTTCAGATGTTCCGTGTATATAAATATATCTTTTGTATGAATCTATGTTTCGCCCTTTGTTAATCCCTGGTTCTTCACCTTGCAACCACATAATTCTTGTTGTAACATCATCTGTTGGCGACTTAATTTTTTGGGCATAAATTGGTGAAACATTTCCGGTGTAAACTCTTGATTTAAATAGTCCTGCCAACGGAACATCATCTCCATACTTATGTTTTATAGTATGTAACCCAATTGGCGTTTTCATACTATTTTGTACGTTTCCTACTCCTAATTTTGCAGAAGATATTGGGAATTTAAAACGCACACTATCTTTTTCAATTAAGTATAATTTTTGGTGTTTAATAGATACATAGATAAACTTACTAAAATCTCTATCCTTATATTTTATCTTTAAATATTCAGTTAAAAAAGTTGCTATTGATTCATTAGAAGGTTCATTATCAACAACAAAAACAGTAGTATCTTCTGGTGGTTGACCAACTAAACTAGGTGATTTAACTGTTGGGATAGTTTTACAAGAAAACATCAAGATTACTACAACAATTGTTGCAATTATTTTCATGCAATTGATCAATCTCATCTATTTTCCCTTACTCAGTTTTAACATAATTGAATAAAACAAATTTGGCGAAAAAGTTTTAAAAGGAATAGACAGCAACTCTTTACTTCCAATAAAAATATGATTCTTATCCGATTTGATAGCTCCAACTAATTTGCGAGCAAAAACATTAGTTTTCATCCCATTAATTTGAGCAGGACTATCTTCATTTAGAGTTGATCCATCACCAGTAATAGAATTAACGGCCACATTTGTATTTATAAAACCCGGAGACACTAATAATACAGATACATTATCTTTTTTAAGTTCTAATCGAAACGAATCATAAAAACCATATAAAGCATGTTTAGATGCAGCATAAGTTGAATGAAATGGTAATCCAAACTTTCCTAAAATACTTGTTGTAACTATTATTTTCCCCGATTTTTGTTTTATCATATATTTTGAAACTGCTTTAGCTAAGGCCACATTCCCAAAATAATTTATCTCCATCACTTTTCGTTCAACAGCTTCAGTAGTTTCTTCTACCAAGCTCTTCTGACTAATTCCACCATTATTAATTAAAAAATCAATCCTCCCAAACTTAACAATCACTTTTTCCACCCAATTTTCAGCCTCATTACTTTTCTCTAAGTCAATAGGTAAAATCAACACATTCTCATCTTTAATTTTCAATTCATTTTTAACTCTCAACAATTCACTTTCTCGTCTGGATGACAATACAATTTTACAATTGTATTTCATCAATTCATGGCAAATTGCTTCTCCTATTCCCGAAGAAGCTCCTGTAACCCATACTATTTTGTTTGTTAAGTCCATTTGGCTAAATTAAATTTTAAAGTGTTATAAAAAAAGTATGCGAATTGATAAACTTAAAGTTTATCTTATTTTTGAACATCTCTTTTGAGTTAGAATTTGAAAAATCTTATACAAAAAATACCTCCTTATATAAAATTTCTGTTTGTTAGCTATACAATCGGTATTTGCATCTTTTTTATATTTAGGTTAATTGCTTTTTTTGTTAATTATGGACAAATAGAAAATATCCCTAATAACATTAGAACTGATATTATTAGCAAATCATTCATATTAGGATTTCGCTTTGATAGTGTGATAAGTAGCTATCTATTAATTATTCCTTTTTTAATACTTTCTATTTCTGATTTTATTTCAACTAAAAAAATTGTTTTAGTAAAAATTGTAAGCACTTTAATCACTGTTTCCTATTTATTTTCATTTCTTATAAGCAGCATTGATGTTCCTTATTTTTCTCATTTTAATTACAGGTTAACTACTGCCGTTTTTCAATGGATTGAAAACCCCGTTTTTGTATTAAAAATGATTTTTCAAGAACCTAGTTATTGGGGAATATTAGTTCCGTTAGTTGTTATTGTATTTGCATATCAGTTTTCCATAAAAAAAATAGGTAAAATTTGTTTTAATACTAAATATTCAAACCATACATTTTTTCTAAAAAAAATACTTTGGTTTATTTCTGTTTCACTATTATTAATTATCGGATTAAGAGGTAGAGCGAACTTAAATATTGCTCCACTTGGGCCAACCGATGCTTATTTTAGTGATTATTCTATTGCAAATCAGATATCATTAAACCCTGTTTTTACTTTTCTAAAGAGTTATTTAGACACCAAAAAATCAAGTAATCAGGAATTACATTTAATGGATAACGAACTGGCTATTAATAATGTAAAACATTTTTTAACCAGAGAAGGTACGCCCTCTTCTCCAATTTCAAAAAAAATAATTCCTGATTCTAATTATACAAAACAGCCCAATCTAGTTTTAATTTTAATGGAAGGAATGAGTACTGCAAGAATGGAAACTTATGGGAATCCATTTAATATCACTCCTTTTTTGGATAGTATTAGTAATGAAGGATATTTTTTTAAAAACTTGTATAGTGCAGGAATTCACACCCACAATGGAATTTTTAGTACGCTTTGTTCTTTTCCTGCTCTTTACGATAGACATGCAATGAATCAAGTTCCAATCTTAAAGTATAACAACCTTGTAAGTAATTTAAAGAAAAATGGCTATTCAACAACCTACTTTACAAATCATGATGTTGAGTTTGATAATGTTGGAGGTTTTTTAACAGAGAACGGGATTGACAAAATTATTTGCGATAAAGATTACCCAAAAGATAAAATTTTAAGCACACTTGGGGTTGCTGATGATTTTATGTTTGACTTTTCTATACCAATCATTAATAAAATGGCAAAAAAAGAAACTCCATTTTTGTCCGTTTTTATGACTACAAGTAATCATGGGCCATACAAAATACCTAGTCATTTTAAATCTAAACATAAAATTGATGGTCTTGCCGCATGTGAATATGCAGATTGGTCACTAAATAAATTTATTAATGACGCTAAAAAAGAACCTTGGTTCGACAATACTATTTTTGCTTTTGTAGCTGACCATGGATGGGCTATAGATGTCAGATATGACATCTCTTTAAATTATAATCATATTCCATTTATTATATATGCTCCTAATTTAATTAAAACACCAAGAGCATTTTCAAAAATTGGCGGACAATTAGATGTATTTCCAACTTTAATGAATTTATTGAAATTACCATATACAAACAACACATTAGGCGTTGATTTATTTACCGAATCAAGACCATACATTTACTTTAATGCTGATGATAAAATTGGAGTTATAGATGAAGAACATCTACTTATTATAAGAAAAGAAGGTCCAGAATCTATGCATTTGTATCAAAACAAATCTGTAAATAATTGTATTAATAACAATAAAGAAAAAGCTGAAGCAATGAAAAACTATGCATTTTCTAACATGCAAGCAGCTTATTATTTAATGAGTAAAAATAAAGTTGGAGAAGAATAGCAACTAAAACGTATCACAGTTTTTACACAATTCTATTTCTTCTTTTCGACCTTTAAACATTAATTCCAACCACTTTATTCTTTTGGGAGAATAATAAATATCAAACAAATTATTATCCTTTATATTTCCAACAATCCCTTTACCATTTAAGTCAACACAACAAACTGTAATATTACCATCTGGTAAAAAAACTAACTGATTCATTAATAATCCACAGCCTATTTTGTGAGGTTTATTTTTACTATTTGATGAATCTCCTTCAATATCAACTTCTCCTGCCCAAGTATGAGGATGTCTTAATTCATATTTATCAACCATACTTAAAACTTCAACAAATTCTTTATCCATCCAATTAGTATTTAAAGGATATTTCGCATCGATTACTGAAATAATATTGGTTTTAATCGGATTACCTGCTAGTTTATTTTCGTTACAAAAATATTTTATGTTTTTATAAAACAATTCCCATTTTGCCTTAATCCGCATTTCTTCGAATCGCTGAGGACTTCCTCCATCCATACTAAACTCCATTATATCAACTGCTCCACTTGTTATAATTTCTATTGTCTTTTTCTCTGTAAGTGGAGTTCCGTTGGTTAATAAATAAACGGTCGGAAACTTAAGCCCCTTATTTAAAACAACGTCTTTATATTTTTTTATTACAGCTAGTAATTCTTTAATCTGTGGATTTAAAAGTGTTTCTCCTCCATTATGCAAATGGATAACTTCTACTTTTTTAAAACGCCCATCATTTACCAAGTTATCAAAAAACTTATCCAACAATTCTGGTGTCATTTTAACTTTTGGTTTTTCGTGATCTAACGAACAAAAAGAACATCTTAAATTACAAAAACTGTTGAACTCTATATTAACTTCTCTTATAGAACTTCCTTTAGTAATGAATTTCCACTTATAATAAAAAAGATAATTTTTAACATAAAATAACCCTTGAAAAAACTCAAGAACCTTCCATAAAAATGTACCTTTTTTAAGGTTCCTAACAAAAAAATCTCTTAAACCAATTAACATTTATACTTTTATATTTTGATGTTAAAATTAGTGAGCTCACTGATAACTATTACTGATATTTGTCATAAGCTAACTATTAGTTTTAAAAACATTAAATAAAAATCAAAAAAATAAATAAATATATTTGCCATTATATAAAAAAAATCTATTTTTGCAGACCGAAATTTAACATCGGAAGATTAAAAACAGAAAGAAATGAAAAGAACATTCCAACCATCGAGAAGAAAAAGAAGAAATAAGCATGGATTCATGAGTAGAATGGAATCTGCTAATGGTAGAAAAGTTATTGCTAGAAGAAGAGCTAAAGGAAGAAAGAAATTGACTGTGTCTGACGAAGCTAGACACAAGAGATAATTATATAGGTAGATAAGAAAAAGGAAGCATTAAGCTTCCTTTTTTTTTGAACATTTTTTTAATAACTGTTGAAAAATAAGCAATAAGAAATCAATCTAATTGAAGTAATTTCGCACAAACAATTTTGCATCAAATATTCTTAAATTATGCCAAAAGATAATAGCATCAAACATGTACTTATAATTGGAAGTGGACCCATTGTTATTGGTCAAGCTTGTGAATTTGATTACTCAGGGTCTCAAGCGTCTCGATCATTAAGAGAGGAAGGAATTATTGTATCGTTAATCAACTCAAATCCGGCAACAATTATGACGGATGATGTTACTGCTGATAACGTTTACTTATTACCTTTAGACACTACTTCCATTATTAAAATATTAGAAAATCATCCAGACATAGACGCTGTATTACCTTCTGTTGGTGGACAAACTGCTCTTAACTTGGCTATAGAATGTGAAAAGATGGGATTGTGGGAAGAGCACGATGTTAAAATGATTGGTGTTGATACGAAAGCAATTGATATAACAGAAGATAGAGAATTATTTAGACAAAAAATGGAGGAAATTGGTGTTCCAATGGCTCCATCTGAAACTGCAAAATCATATTTAGAAGGAAAAGAAATTGCTCAAAAAATTGGTTTCCCATTAGTAATCCGTCCATCATTTACTTTAGGAGGAACTGGTGGCGCAGTTATATACGACCCAGCAGAATATGAAGAAGCTCTACACCGCGGCTTAAAAGCATCACCTATACATGAGGTAATGATTGACAAAGCTGTGATTGGTTGGAAAGAATATGAATTAGAGTTACTTAGAGATAGAAATGACAATGTTATTATAATTTGTTCTATAGAAAATTTTGACCCAATGGGTATTCATACAGGAGATTCAATTACAGTAGCTCCTGCTATGACATTATCTGATACAACTTTTCAAAAAATGCGTGATATGTCAATCCATATGATGCGTTCGATTGGAAATTTTGCAGGAGGATGTAATGTCCAGTTTTCTGTAAGTAATGACGAAAATGAAGATATTATTGCAATTGAAATTAACCCTAGAGTTTCTAGGTCTTCTGCTCTAGCATCAAAAGCAACGGGTTATCCTATTGCTAAGATAGCGGCTAAACTTGCTATTGGTTATTCATTAGATGAATTAAAGAATCCTATAACTGGAACATCTGCTCTATTTGAACCAACATTAGATTATGTTATTGTTAAAATTCCACGTTTTAACTTCGATAAATTTAAAGGAGCTGACAGAAGATTAGGCTTTCAAATGAAATCTGTAGGAGAAGCAATGGGCATAGGACGTTCTTTTCAAGAAGCATTACAAAAAGCTTGTCAAAGTTTAGAAATTAACCGTAATGGATTAGGTGCTGACGGTAAAGAATTAACTAATCAAGACCAAATATTACATAGTTTAGAAAACCCTAGTTGGGATAGGTTATTCCATATTTATGATGCAATAAAAATGGGAATCCCTTTCAAAACTATTTTTGAAAAAACTAAAATTGACCACTGGTTTTTAAGACAAATAGAAGACTTTGTAAAACTAGAGCGAAAAATCGAAAAATACACGCTAGACACCTTACCAAGAGAGCTAATGTACGAAGCAAAACAGAAAGGTTATGCTGATAGACAAGTAGCTCATTTATTAAAATGCTTAGAGAGTGAGGTTTACACTAAGAGAGCCGAAATGAACATCAATAGAGTATATAAATTAGTTGACACTTGTGCTGCTGAATTTCCTGCTCAAACACCATACTACTACTCTACTTTTGAAGATGAAAATGAATCTATTGTTTCAGATAAAAAATCAATAGTAGTGCTTGGTTCTGGACCAAATAGAATTGGACAAGGAATTGAGTTTGATTACAGTTGTGTTCATGGTATAATGGCTGCAAAAGAAGCAGGGTATGAAACCATAATGATTAATTGTAACCCAGAAACGGTATCTACTGATTCTGAAACTGCGGATAAATTATATTTTGAACCTGTTTTTTGGGAACATATTTACGACATTATTAAACTTGAAAATCCTGTTGGAGTAATTGTCCAATTGGGTGGTCAAACTGCATTAAAACTTGCAGAAAAGTTAGAAAAGTACGGAATAAAAGTTTTAGGAACTTCATTTGAAGCCCTTGATATTGCTGAAGATAGAGGTCGTTTTTCTAAAGTTTTAGAAGAGCTTAAAATACCATTCCCTAAATATGGCATTGTTGAAAGTGCTGAACAAGCCATTGAATTATCAAAAGATTTAGGATTTCCATTATTAGTTAGACCTTCTTATGTTTTAGGTGGGCAAAAAATGAAAATCGTAATTAATGAAGATGAGCTAGAACATCATGTAGTTGACATTTTAAAAGCAATGCCAAATAACCAAATATTATTAGACCACTTTTTAGGTGGAGCTATCGAAGCTGAAGCTGATGCTATTTGTGATGGAACTGACACATATATAATTGGTATAATGCAACACATTGAGCCAGCAGGTATTCATTCTGGTGATTCTTATGCAGTTTTACCTCCATACAACTTAGGTGACTTAATTATCACTCAAATTGAAGAAATTACTAAAAAGATAGCAGTTGCTTTAAAAACTGTTGGTTTAATAAACATACAATTCGCCATTAAGGATGATGTAGTTTATGTAATTGAAGCAAACCCAAGAGCATCTAGAACAGTTCCTTTTATTGCGAAAGCTTATAGGGAGCCTTACGTTAAATATGCAACAAAAGTAATGCTTGGAGATAAAAAAGTTAAAGACTTCAACTTTAACCCTCACAAGGAAGGCTATGCAATTAAAATACCAGTTTTCTCTTTTAGTAAGTTCCCTAATGTTGACAAAGAATTAGGTCCAGAAATGAAATCTACTGGTGAAGCAATTCAATTTATAGATTCTCTTAAAGACAAATTTTTTAGAGATATTTATGCTGAAAGAAATCTTTATTTAAGTAGATAAATGACATTTTGTCTATTTCTTTAAAATGGAAAGGTTATTGAAATAATTTAGATTATAATTTAAAAAAGAATTTAAATTGCAACTTTTAAGAACAATAGCAATAATAGTAATAGTGTACTATGGTTTTAAACTTTTAGCTCGTTATGTTTTCCCTTTCCTTTTAACTAGATGGGTAAATAAAAAAATGGGACAGTTTCAAAATCAATCTCAACAACAATATAGAGATGCTGAGCAAGCAAAACAATTTGCTAAAGAACACGAAGGTGAGGTTAAAATAAAAACAAGCAAAAAAACAAACTCATCAACCATCAATGATGGTGAGTTTGTAGATTATGAGGAAATCGATTGATTCTGTATCTTAACAACTAAGATACACACATCATCTATTTGATCCAAACTACCCTTCCAATTATTAAAAGTATCAAGTATTAGCTTTTGTTGATTAATCATTGTCTCGTGTTTAATTGACAATAACATTTGCTTAAATTGTGATGTTTTAAACTTTTTACCCTTATCTCCACCAAACTGATCTACGAAACCATCTGAAAAAAGATAAATAATATCATTTTCAATAATATCAATAGTATTGGTTAAATAATTTTGAGAATTTTCATATTTCCCAATAGGTTGTTTAGTCGCTTTAAATTCTATAATTTGGTTTCCTCTAATAACCCACAATGGATTGTTAGCTCCGGCATAACTCAATTTATTATCCACAATTGAACATAGAGCTATATCCATTCCATCACTTACATCTTCATCAGATTTTTCAAACTCTTGAATAACAATTTCTCTTGATTTATCTAAAATTAATCCTGGATCGGTAAGTCCATACTCTCTCACTGATCTATTAAGAGCATTATTACATATAACACTTACCATAGCTCCTGGAACTCCATGGCCAGTACAATCAGCTACAGCAAATAAAACACAATCATCTTTTTGCTCTAACCAGTAAAAATCTCCTGCAACAATATCCTTTGGTATGTATATAACAAACGATTCTCTTAAGTGCTTTTTTATTAATTTATCAGGAGGTAAAATGGCAGCTTGAATTCGCTTTGCATAAATAATACTGTCGGTAATTTCTGCATTTTTTTCTTCAATCTCACTGGTATAAATACTTAAGGTTTCATTTGCTTTTTTCTTTGCATTATACCTATTAATAAAAATAACCAGTAATAAAATGAAAATCAATACACTAGCTATCAATACGTTTTGTGTTAATTTTTTTTCTGTTAATTCAAGTTCTTGATTAGCTTTCAGCTTTTCTAGTTCTAAAATTTTCTTTTCCTTCTCAGATGATTCATATCGGGTTTCTAGTTCTAAAGCATATTTAGATTTTTCCAACCCTACTAAACTATCTTTTAAATTTGAATGATATTGATAATAATCTAGTGCTAATTTATAATCCTTTTTCTTTTCGTAAATCTGTGAAGCAATTAGGTAAGTGTGCTGCAACAAATCCTGAGCATTTACTTCTTTAGCATATCTAATACTCCTCATTAAATTCTCTAAGGCTAAATTTACATTGTTTTTTTCTAGATATAACTCACCAATATTACTTAAACTGATTGCAACTCCTAACTTATTATCTATAAGCTTTTCAATCTCTAAAGATTCTTCAAAATAAGAAATAGTCTTATCTATTTCTCCTTTGAAATAATAAGCTACGCCTAAATTACTTAATACATTAGCCAGAGCTTTTTGATCATTGAATTTTTTAGCAACTGAAATAGATTTTTCATAAGCATAAATAGCATCTTCTAATTTTTCTTGTTTTATATATACAAGACCTAAATTATTATAAGTTCTTCCTAATTCCTGTGTACTCCCTGATAACTCATATGATTCAATAGATTCATTATAAAAATCTTCAGATTTTTTAACGTCCCCCATTCCTCGGTATGCATTCCCTAAATTATTATTCGTCTTACCTAATAACTCATGATCTTTAATAGAATCTGAAATTGATAACGCTTTAAATAAAACATCTAATGAATTATTGAAATCCCCTATATCCTGATATACATTTGATAGAGATAAGTAACTATTAACAATTTGTATTTGTGTACCATTGTTTTTACTTAACTCTAAAGCTCGAGAAGCATAATTTAGCCTAGAGTCTGCATCATTTTTACTTACAGCTGATAGAGTATTTAACAACTCAATTTTAATGCTATCCGATTCAGATATTTGCAATAATTGATTTAAAGAATCAAGATTTTCAGCAAGACTAAACTGACTAAAAAGTATAAAAAAAGTAAAATAGAAATATTTAAGATGTTTTGACATTTACTTTTTTAAAATTAGAAAGAATCCTAAAATATCAATAATTTCTTATTTCTCATAATATTTAATTCGAAACAACATTAAGAAATCATCTGGAACCTTGGTTTCAAAAGTTACTTCTTTATGCGTGGTAGGATGAATAAATGTCAAAACTTTTGCATGAAAAGCCATTCTATCAATTGGATTTTGAGTTGAATCGTATTTTTTATCACCTAAAATTGGGTGTTCCATTGCCTTTAACTGAGCTCTTAGTTGATGTTTTCTTTCTGTTTCTAATGTTGCTTCAAGTAAAGTAAAATATTCATTCTTTTTAATAACAGTATAGCTTGATACTGCTTTTTTGAAATCTTTTGAATCATGTAAATAAGAATAAACAATTAACGCTTTACTTTCTTTCAAATAAGTAGTAATTGTATCTTCATCATTTTCAAATGTACCTTCTGCAACAACTAAATACTTTCTTTTTAAAGCTGTTTTATCCCATGTAGACTGCATTTCTAACTGAGCTTTTCTGTTTTTTGCAAAAACCATTAACCCAGAAGCATCTCTATCTAAACGATGAACAACAAAAACACTATTCGATGGATTATCTAATTGAACATGATTTTTTAAGATGCTATAGGCAGTTAATTTCTTTTCTTTAGCCGATCCTATAGATAGTAATCCACTTCTTTTATTAATAACAATAATATCATCATCTTCAAAAACAATAGTTAAACCTTGAAAAGACACTTTTTTAAACCCTTTATCCCAACTTACCGTTACTTTATCTCCTACTTTTAAAGGATGATTGTATTGAGTAATAACATCATTTCCAACCTTAAATTGACGATGAGTAAGCATCGACTTAATTTTAGTTCTATTCTTGTCTTTAATTGTTTCAAGCAAAAAAGTCATTAACTCTTTTGGTTCAGCAACATCAAAGGTGCTCAGTCTTAGTTTAGCTATTTTTTTCATCTATTTTTTTAATACCTTTTGAATGTTGTTTTCAACTTTTATCCAGTAAACTCCTTTGTCAAAATAACTCAAGTCAATTTGTTTATTTGTAATTAAACTAGAATAAATTATTCTCCCATAAACGTCGTAGATAATAATTTCTTTTCCAATAATTCTCTCATCTAAAATAACTTTTCCAATAAATGGATTTGGATATATTAAATTAAATGGATCAACATTTTCAGCTTGAATATTTGTGGAAAGACAACTACTTAAATCAGGATTAGATTCGATTGGTAACCCAGGCGTTAAATCTTTTCCATCAAAACCAGAATATGAAGCATCATACTTTATACTTCTAAAAACTGTATTTACACCCAAAATTGGATCACCTTGAGATGTTATTCCTGAATTTGTCATTGGGTTTATATATTGCCATACAATATTTTTTAATGTATCAATTTCTGTAAATTTACCTGAAGTCCCTTCACACACCATAATATTGCCATTTTGTAATCGATTTGCACCAGATAATGTTCCTGAATAAAAATCAGTTGGATTTGGCGCTATATATTCCCAGTCAGCCACATTAGGCCCATAAGTTGTGTCTGATTGAAGTATATAATTATTAGACAAATCAATTAAAGGATTTATGATTTTAATAGAGGAATAACCTCTTAAGTTACCGTTATCAAACACCATTATTGATCCTGCATCTTTTAGCCCTTGAGGTATCCATTCAACATCATGTTGACCATCTAATAATGCGTCTGAAACATTACCTTTAAAAGTATTATTATTTCCCCAACGATAAAGTATATCACCTCCTTTACCTCTATTACCTCCTGAATGACTAGCTGATTCTATTGAACTAGTGCTATGATCAATTATCCAAAACTCATTAAAACTTCTTGAGCTCAATATTATTTCATCTCGTTCAGGGTTATAATCTATAGAGTTAACATGAGCCCAGTCATCATTACCATTAGGTGTATAATTAATATCAAATAACTCAGGATGATCTTTAACGACACCATAGTTAGATTTTGTATTATCATAATCTTGAATTAGATGATCCCACATATGCCATTCCCAAACAATTACTCCACTATCAATACCAAGAGGCTGAATTTCTAAAACCATTTCCGGCCATAACTCATTATCATTTAATAAAGATGGGTTTCTTCCCGCATCAATACTTTCAAATGCATTCTTTTTTTCAAAAGAAATTAATAATACATTCCCATTTGGAAGCACTTCTATATCATGATGCTGAACAAAGGTTGAACTTGAATGTTCATAGGTCCATAATAAATTATTATCCCAATCATAATGTTCAATAACACCCCCAACTCCTCCTGCAGTAAAAAATCCATTTCCTCCTCTCCCTGTTCTCATTAATGTACCATCTTCTAATAGGTAAACCGATAATCCTGGTCTAAAATTTGCGCTCCATTCATTTACAACTCTACCACAATTATCAATTAAATAAGTGTTAAATGAAAAATTTGGCGAAAACAAAGTATATCCATTACTTACATTATTTGTTGTTAAAGTAGTTCCTACAGTTAATTGCGCTATTAAAGAAAAATTTAGAGCAAACGAAACAAATAAAATTATTATTGATTTTTTCATTATAATATATTTACTTACACAAAATTAGCTATTTAGAATCAAGTCTTTTTAAATGAAGAAGAATACTTATAAAGAAACTATAGTAACTCTTAAGTTCTTAGTAAATTTGGTTTTTATATTTAGAAAATCATAATGTCAGACATCATTCATCTTCTTCCAGACTCTGTTGCAAATCAAATTGCTGCAGGAGAAGTAATTCAAAGACCTGCATCTGCGGTTAAAGAATTACTAGAAAATGCTATTGATGCCGGAAGCGACACAATTACACTTGTAATAAAAGATGCTGGAAAAGCCCTAATACAAGTAATTGATAATGGCTCAGGGATGTCTGAAACTGATGCTAGATTAAGCTTTGAAAGACATGCTACCTCTAAAATTAGTTGTGCTGACGATTTATTTAATTTAAACACAAAAGGGTTTAGAGGCGAAGCACTAGCTTCGATTGCAGCCATAGCTCAAGTTGAATTAAAAACAAAAAAAGAAGGATTAGATTTAGGTTCAAAAATACTAATTGAAGGAAGTGAAGTAAAAGAACAAGAACCATGCTCTGCTCCAAAAGGCACTTCATTTTCGATTAAAAATTTATTTTTTAATGTTCCTGCTAGAAGAAACTTTTTAAAATCTAACCCAATAGAAATTAAACACATTATTGATGAATTTCAGCGAGTTGCACTAGCTCATCCTAACATCGCTTTTAGCATGTATAATGCCGAAAATGAAGTATTTAATTTGAAAAAAGGAAGTTTTAGACAACGAATTGTTGGCGTGTTTGGTGAAAAATACAACCAGAAATTAGTCCCTGTTGCTGAGTCAACAGATATTGTAACAATCGATGGTTTTGTAAGCAAACCTGAATTTGCTAAAAAAACTAGAGGTGAGCAATACTTTTTTGTGAACGACAGATTTATTAAAAATGCCTACCTCAACCATGCTGTTCAAAATGCTTACGACCAACTTTTAAGTAAAGATCAATTTCCTTCTTATTTTATTAATTTAAAGATAGATCCTTCTAAAATTGATATCAATATTCATCCTACAAAAACTGAAATTAAGTTTGAAGATGAACGCTCAATTTATGCAATTATCAGAACGTCAGTTAAGCAAGCTTTGGGCAAGTATAACATTTCTCCAACTTTAGATTTTGAACAAGAAACTAGCTTTGACATTCCTTTATCAAAAAGAATGGACACCATAAAAGCACCAACCATTAAAGTAAACCCTAATTACAATCCTTTTAGTACCGATGTTTCTAGTTCTAACAAATCTTCTAATAATGGAGCAATAAGAGCTGCTGCAAAACAAGAATCTAAAAATTGGGAATCGTTGTATGATAATTTTGAAAAAAGTACAACTGAAATTATTGAACATCAACCACAAGAAAATGTTGAACAACAAGTAATTTCTAGTAACTGGGATGAAGAAACAGAACGAAACAGAACATTATTACAACTGCACAAAAAATATATTTTTACTCAACTTAAAAGTGGTTATTTAATTATTGACCAACAACGAGCACACGAAAGAGTATTATATGAAAAGTTTAATACTCAATTAAAAACAAAAAAATCGAGTAGTCAACAATTATTGTTTCCTGAAACAATTGAATTCACATCAGCAGATGGAGAATTACTCAATGAAATTAAACCAGAAATTAGTGCCTTAGGATTTGTAATGGATAAAGTTGGTAGAAGTAGCTTTGTTATTTCTGGCATTCCTTCAGAAATAAAAGAACAAAACATTAAGCAAACTATTGAAAAACTATTAGAACAGTTTAAGTTAAATAATAGTGAGTTAAAACTCGATAAAAAAGAAAATTTAGCTACTTCGCTAGCAAGAAGCGCTTCAATTAAAGCTGGCCAATATTTAAACATTGAAGAAATGAACAACTTAGTTGATAATTTATTTGCTTGCGAAATGCCATATAGTTTACCTAATGGTAAACCAACAATAATATCATTGAATTTAGACGATTTAAATAAACAATTTAACTACTAATGTTCGATTTTAAAAGCATTCCTCCAGTTGTTAAAAATCTATTAATTATTAATGGATTAATGTATGTTGCTATGATTGCTCTTAGCGGTCAAGGCTTTGATTTATCTGCATTTTTTGGATTACATTACTGGGGAAGCGAAGGTTTTTATCCTCACCAATTGGTTACTTATATGTTTATGCATAGTTTCCAATTTACGCACTTATTATTTAACATGTTTGCAGTATGGATGTTTGGAAGAGTGCTAGAAGGTGTTTGGGGAAGTAAACGTTTTTTAATTTATTACATGATTACTGGCGTTGGTGCCGGACTTATACAGTTGTTAGTTATTCATTTAAGATTAATGCCTTTATACGATGCTTTAAGCCCTGAAGATTTAAGTTTTATAATGGATAAAGGTTACGACATCCTACAATCTGGACAAAATTTTACAGACCCTATTGCAGGTAAATTTAATGCTTTAATGAATGTTACCACCGTTGGAGCTTCTGGTTCTGTTTTTGGTATTTTATTAGCTTTTGGTATGTTGTTTCCAAATACAGAATTAATGTTATTATTCCCTCCTATACCAATTAAAGCAAAATGGTTTGTAATTATATATGGTGCTATTGAACTATACTCAGGAATGGCTAATAATGCAGGCGACAATGTTGCTCACTTTGCTCACTTAGGTGGAATGCTCTTTGGTTTTGTGTTAATTAAATATTGGCAGAAAAACTCTAACCATTTTTATTGATTAGAGTTAAGGTATGCTATACCTTAATCCTCCCATTACAATATAATCACGTGTCAACCCGTCAGGTCTTGCATCACGAATAATGAGAGGTCTAGCAAAAATAAAGGTGAAATCAACTTTTTTAACTATTGGGTAAATAGCAGCAATATTTAGATTTAATGTCAGACCTTTTGAACCTTCTGCAGTTTTTCTATTTCCAAATGCATCAACATAAGTATCATTTTGCAGGTGATATATAAATAATAAACCTGATGTTATTGTACCTTTTTTAAATAGAAAACTTCTATTAATTCTAAAAACACCATCATCAGCTCTTTTCAATTGATTGGATTCAAAATAGCTATTATAGTTATCATTTTTTAATGGGTTATGGAGATATTTATTATTGGTTGTGTTAAAAGAATGTTGATAAGCAAAAGTTACATCCCACTTACTATATCTATAATTAAATCCAATCAATGCATCTTTAGACCCTAAACTTGTTTGATAAACCATTGGCAAAGGATCATTATCCTCAGAAAGATTTGATTCGTTTGTAGGAATTTTAACTCCTGCTACAAAACTTAAATTCTTTTTCTTTTTATTGATAGCAGTATAACTTAAACTTAGGGTTAAATCACCTAAACCTTTCGTGTTTGCAAGATCTCCATTTACGGCTATATAAGGTATTTTTATTTGAGCGTATAACTTTCTATTCAATAATCTATAATTTATTTCTAAGTTATTTGTAATAATCGAAGTTTGATTATCTCCTACTCCATAGGAAAGTAAATTATTCAAAATTAACCTTGGTGATTTAGATAAAAAATCTCTCCTAAAATTACTATTTGCCTTTATTGAGTCTATGTTATAAGTAGTTAAAGCTTCATTCTTAAATTGCTTAACAGGAGTATCTACTATTAAAACTTCTTGCTGCTTAACAACTTCTGTTGTATCACTTTTTTTTCTTGGGTTAAAATCTTTACTAAAAATTTCAGTATCCTCAGCTTCTATCATTTCTAACTTTACCTTGTCAAAAGGTAACTTTTCATATTTATATTGTGCTAAACCTAACGAACCGACTGAACAGACACCTGCATCACTACATCCTTGAGAATAAACTCCACTAGTTATAAAAAGGAAACTTAATACAGAAAATATAAAAAATAAATATCTCATCTAATTTATAAAGTTTACAATTCTTTTAGCAACTGTAAACTTGTTTTAGTTAAATTTTTAACTGCTAACTTAATATCCCAATTCTCTTTATTTCTTGGCTCAACTTTGTTTGATATTGCTCTAATTTGAGCACAAGTAATACCTTCTAAAAGACAAGCATAATAAAAAGCTGCTCCTTCCATACTCTCAACATCTGGGTTAAACAACTTTATTACCTTTTCAATTTCATTTTCTTCACCATGAGTTGTGTTTACCGATATTGCTCTTACTTTTCTTAATTTATTTATCGTAGTATTTTCTAATGGTATAGAGTTTATCATTTCTCCATTTACCAAGGTAAAGTCTTCATCTTCAATTAAATCCATATCAATTAAGGATAAGAATTTTTCACCATCTTGCGCACCCAACTCAGATATTCGGTCAGAAACAACATTTACTACTTCTCCAATTTTAATTTCATCATTAAAACTTCCTGCTAAGCCTAAATTAATTGCGAAATCGTATAAAGTATTATTTAAAGTTTTTCCCATCCAATAAGCCGTACAAGTCATACCTACACCAGGTATTAAAACATCTATTTGGTGTGTATTAAATGTATATTTTCTTAGTTTTTGGTTGCTTTGTTCAACAAAATTAAAATGAGTTAATAGTGGCTCTATTTCTAAAAAGGTTGCTGAAACGATTAGGACTTTCATGAATTTATATCTAGTTTTTAGGCTTTAATAAAATGAAGGGGACACTTCTTTTTCTTCAAAATGAACACCATAATTTTCTAACTCATCTAATATTGGTTCATATATTTCTTTAGAAATAGGAATATGAACTCCAGGAGTTGTTATAGTTCCGTTAAGTATCATTTTAGTTGCTATAGCTACTGGTAGTCCAACGGTTTTTGCCATTGCTGTGTAAATTGGGTCATCTCCATTTACCACCATCGACGAATGCAATTCCTTGTGTTCACCATTTTGTTCATACAAAAATCGGTGCCACATTACAATCATGTCTTTATCCCCTTCTTCTAACGAAAGTTTTTTCTCTAATATACATTGTAACATTTGAGCTGGAGTAGAATTTGGTAATCCAACAGGAGTATTATCAAAAATACCTAACCAAACAAATTTATCAAACATATCTACATCGTCTTGACGAATATTTAAATAATGTTTGAATTTTAACTCTACAGAGTCTGTTTCATTATATGCTAAAAAAGAATTTATAAAATCTCGATGTGTCATACTTTCCGAACCATCCATAATGTAACTATCATCTGTAGCTCCTAATTGAACAAAAACATCCCAAGCTCTACAAAAACCTGGCTTACGCAATGTTCCTCTATACATTGTTGGGATATCATCTAATCCATAAATACTTCTATATTGTAATGAATCTCTGTTTGCATAGCCTTCAAATTTTCCATGTCCAGCTATATCAATAATTTCAGTTCTTCTAAATAATTTATGATAAGGAATATACTTGTATTTTCCGTTCTGAATAAATTTACAAACTCCTTGTCCTGCTAAAACAACATTTCTTGGATTCCATGTAAATTTATAATTCCATGGATTGTTATCACTTTCAGGAGCAATAAGTCCGCCCGTAAATGTTTCAAAGGCTTCTAACTTACCACCACTCTCACGAATATGATCAATAACTCGCATTGCCGATAAATGGTCGATACCTGGATCAACACCAATTTCATTCATAAGAACAACACCTGCATTTACAGCATCATTGTTTAATTCTTTCATCTCTTTTGAGACATAAGATGCTGTAACCATGTGTTTTTTATATTTAACACAATCTTTAGCAACAGAAATATGCATATGAGCTGGTAACATTGAAATCACCAAATCAGATTCATCAATCAATCTCATTCTTTCTTCCTCATTATTAACATCAAAAGCAATAGCTTTTGCTCGTTCATGGTTATTAGCCGACTTAGAAGCTAATTCTTTAGATTGATCTGCTATTGTTAAAAACCACCCTTCTTGCTCAGCATTAAAAAGTAAATATTGAATTAATGATGATGTTGATCTACCGGCTCCAATTACTAATATTTTTTTCATGTTATTTTTTTGTGAAAGAATTAGCTCGAATTTCGCTATTTATTTAAGGTTTCCTAATATTTTTTAGTGAAATTTACTAACAAATAACTTTTTATAAAATGATTAAAAACATATTGATAAAAGCAGCTGTTTTAGGTTGTATTGGAATAGTTTTAGGAGCTTTTGGTGCTCATGCATTAAAAGCTGTTTTAACTTCTGAGCAATTGGTTAGTTTTAATACTGGTGTTCGTTACCAAATAAGCCATGCGATTGTGCTACTATTTATGTTTTTGTTAACCGAAAAATACAACTCAAAGCAATTTGAAATAGCCTCTAAATTAATCTTCTGGGGTACCATTTTATTTTCTGGTTCAATTTATATTCTAACTCTAAAAAATATATTAGGCATTGAATTATTGAAATTTGCTGGACCAATTACTCCTATTGGTGGTACTTTATTAATTGGCGGTTGGTTATATCTATTAATTGGAGCTATTAAATTAGAAAAATAATTTCAACTAGTATGGTCAATTGTTATTACCCACTTGCCTTCTATTTTTTTCCAGTATAAAGTAAAGTATCCGTTAGGAGTATCTTCTTTTCTTAATAACTTCCATTTACCTAACATATAAGCTGAAGAACTATTTACTTCAAGTTTTATTATTTCAAAGTTTAACTTTCCCATTGCTGTTTTATCAGGATAAGAAACCTTATAATTATCTAGCGTAGTTTGCCAACCATACTTTATTCCATTCTTTCCAATAAACATTAATGAATCAGATTTCCAATATCCCTCCATAAATTGCTCAATGTCTCCGTTATTCCATGCTTCTTCTTGCAAACTCATTACTTTTTTAATTTCTAATGAATCTTCATCATGATTACACGCCATTATTGATACAATTATTAAAAATATTAAACTAAATTTCTTCATCCTATAAAAGTAAAAAACCCATACAAAAGCATGGGTTTTTAAGCATAAATTTTTATTAAAATTATCTTACAATCAATTTCTTAGTAATTGATTTTCCATTTGAAATAATCGTTACCAAATAAAAACCTGAAGTTAATTTTTGATCAAATCTAACGGTTGTATTATAGTTACTTTCTTCAGTATTCAAAAACTCTTTGTGAATTTGCTTACCATAAACATCCACAACTATCAACTCCGCATCTTTACCTAAATCACTCAACTCAACATATAAATACTCTCCTTGATTTGGGTTAGGATAAATTGTAATTGAAGTAGGAACTATTTCTTCTTCAACTTCATTAATGTTTGCTAACCTAGCAACTACATCACCAGAAACGATTGTAGCAGGCGAAGTTGTTATAGAACAATCCAATCCATATTGCATCCATGAGGAACCAACAAAAGCACGAACTCTAATATTATAAGTTGTATTATAATCCCAACCTGACATTTGATCTAATTTAAAAAAGTTTTTACCTATTCTTTCTAAAGAACTAATTGGAATACTAGTTACTGGATCTACTAATTGAAATTCATATTTGGTGCCATTAGGAACTGTTGTACAAACCATATAGTCTGAAGAAGTAACTATTTTGCTACAATACTTACCAAAGATTTGAGGCAATGGAAAGGATGGTGTTGTAATGGAACAAGTAGATCCGAAATCAGTCCAATTTGAGTTTACAAAAGCTCGAACTCTAACATTATATGTTGTGTTATAATCCCAATCTGACATCATAGCTAAGGTAAAATAGTTTTTACCTAACCTATTAATGGAAGCAACTGGAGTGCCAGTATTTTGATCTACTAATTGAAATTCATAATTTGTTGCCCCACTTATAGCTGTACACACAGAATATTCATTAGATTGAAAAGTTTTATTACAATATTTATTATAAAAATAAGGACCTGGTTCTCCAGCTAAACAACCATTATTAACAACAACATCGGTAGATGCAAAACATGTTGTTACTGTATTTGTGACAGTAACATTATAAGTAGCAGCAGATAGCCCAGTCGCTGTAGCATTAGTTTGGGCTGGAGCTGTATTCCATGAGTAAGTATAAGACCCTACTGGTGATGGAGTAACTGTTGCTGTACCATCATTTCCAGTACAAGTTTCATCAGAAGAACTTGTTGAACTTAAATCTGGATTAGCATTTACAGTTATGTGATTTGTTTTAACTTCATCATCACTACCAGAAGCATTTGTTGCTGTTAAGGTAACAGTATAAGTACCTGCTGAAGCATAAACATGTGAAGGATTTTGTAATGTACTTGAATTTCCATCTCCAAAATTCCATAACCATGATGTTGGTGATTCGGTGCTTGAATCTGTAAACGTGATTGAATTACTTAAGCAAACTGAAGTTGAACTTGCAGAAAAATCTGCAACTGGAGCTGAGCCAGAAGCTGGTTGCACATAAATAGCATAATCTTCAGACTGACCATGGTTTATTGATGCATAGCAAGAACTATTAATAGTTCCTGAACCATGTCTGTTATCAGTATCCGTTATAAATCTAATTCTAACATAATCATCATATGGAATAGTCGAAGGATATGTAATATTAATAGGTACGATAGATCCAGCTGCTATGTCTTCCGATAAGTGTTGTTGTTCAGCATCATCATTAAAATCACCATCATCATTCCAATCTATCCAAACCCCAAGTTGCTGAAAATTAGATGGAAAAACCGTAGCATTTATTGTATTAGCTATATCTGCATTAATTTCAAAATAACCTGAACAACTTGCACTATTATCAATATTGCCCCCGTCACTTGAAGAAGAAAATGAAGAAAAGTTAGTTCCATTAAGTTCAACATTAGTTATCCCAGAAAAACCTGTGCTTACCGAATTTGTAGCACAAACAGCAACCGGAGCTGAATAAGCCGGATCTGGAGCTAAAGCTCCTTTTGAAGCAACAATTGAAGTTCCTGTCATTGCTGCAGTAACTCTCGTTTTTTGATCTGCTGTTAGTCTATCTGTACAACTAAAATAACTCATGTAGTTATTTCTTGTGTTAATTCCATAAGCAGAACCTCCATTACAATCGTTATCAGTTGGACAAGTACTTGTAAGTCTTTTGTGTATTTCTGTATCAGAGCAACCATCACTATCAGTACCAACGACAGCATCTCCTGGACACTGGGCTGTATAACCAGGCCCTGAATCTGCATCATCTCCTTGAAAAGTATGATACAAATGAAAATAATGTCCAAATTCATGTACAACTGTTCCTCCATCACCGTTACTATTTAAACCCCAACCATTAGTATTTCCTGGATCATAACCAAAAACAGATGCCATCATTACAGATCCTTCATATGCATTTCCATTAAAAAAATTTGCATACCCTTGAATACCTGCTCCTCCTCCATTATTATCAATTTCAGAAACAATCCAAATATTACAATAGTCTGTTTCAGGCCATTTACTTAAATCTTTTAACTCATTTTCATCCGCACCAACTGACTGCATAAAAACTCCATTTGCAGAATAACCGGCAACTCCAGTAGCTAAAACCCTATTAATTCCATTTGTTGCGTTACAATCAGGATCTCTTTGAGCCAATGCAAATTCAATCTCAAAATCTAGAGGACTATTAGGATCTAATCCTCTATAAACTTCATTCAATCTATCAATAGCGCTTTGAATTTGAGCATCAGATATATTTGTTCCTGAACCTACCGCTTCACCTTTATGTAATACATGAACTACAACAGGAATTGTTAATACAGAACCTGCTTTACCCGTAACATTTGAAGGTGGTATAAAATTTTTAATTTTTAACTCGTTTGCCTGTTCTTGTAATACAAATGTAGGATCTAATAATTGTTTCTCTCTAACAACATCAAATCCACACTGGGCTTTTGATAATGAAGGAATTAAGAAAATGAATAATACAAGAAATGATAGAATTATTTTTTTCATGAGATAAGTGATTAGGTTAAGCTATGAAGTTAATTAATTTATGATTAATTATAAATATTAGTTTTCAACATTAAAAAAACTAACATATGAGAAACGGATACTAAGCCTTTTTGGTTGCTTAAATAAAAATCTCTTTTAGCTTTTTATTTATTATAGCTGATTTGTTCCAAATCATCATATGGTCACCTTTTTCAATAATAATTGAAGGATTTACTGAAGAAAATGGCAATACAAAATCTCTTGTTCCATGAATATGAATGATTTTAGGTGAACTCTTTTTTTTATTCCAGTTTAAAATTGCCTTAATACTCCATGCTATAAAATCAAGATTAACACTTTCTGCCATTTCGTAAAATAACTTTCGCTGCTCGTTATTCATTGCCCCAAAAAAACGAGATGAATTACCTAAAACATACCTGATTTTTTCTTGATTTAACAAACGAGTTATTCCCAGAAATTTTAATCGTTTAAAATGTGCTGGCAATTCTTTACTCGTTTTAGCACTTGATATAATTACAATTTTTTCAGGGTTGAGTATATCTGCCAATTCAGAACAAACCATCCCTCCCATTGAAACACCCATTAAAGAAAATGCCTGAGAAGTGTCAATTTCTTTACTCAGTTCAAGAGCATAATCTTTTAGCGTTTTAATATTTTTATAATTTAACCGCCATTCTAAATCAACAAATTCATAACCAACAATAGGTTCTATTTCAGAATACAACCTTTTGTCAGCACCCATTCCAGGTATTCTATAAATTTTATGATTCACTTACCAAAAATTCTTTCACAGATAATTTTGAAGATTCCTCTTTTACAAAAGCAATACTTTTTTCCATTGCTGGATGCATATAAATGTCATCAGTAACAAAAGAAATTTCTTTTCGATAAGCTGAAACTACTTTTTGTATAAATGGAGATGACTTTAATGGTTTTCTGAATTCTAATGCCTGAACTGCATTTAATAATTCAACACCAATAATTTTTTCTACATTATCAACCATCCTGTAAACTTTAGTAGCTGCATTTGCTCCCATACTTACATGGTCTTCTTGTCCGTTTGATGAATCGATTGTATCAACAGAACAAGGTGTTGCCAATTGTTTATTCTGACTCACTACTGATGCTTGTGCATATTGAGGAATCATAAACCCGCTATTTAAACCCGGATTAGCCACCAAAAATGGTGGTAAATTTCTTGTCCCTCCAATTAATTTATATGTTCTTCGCTCAGAAATACTTCCAATTTCAGCTAAAGCAATTCCTAAATAATCTAACGCCATAGCCAAAGGTTGTCCGTGAAAATTACCTGCAGAAATCACCTCATCTTCATTTACGAAAACTGTTGGATTGTCAGTTACAGAATTTATTTCTGTTTCAAAAACTTGTTGAACATGAGCAATGGCATCTTTACAAGCTCCATGTACTTGAGGTGAACATCTAAACGAATAAGGGTCTTGAACATGAGCTTTTTCTTGCTCTATTATTTTACTTCCTTTTAAAACGTGTTTGATGTTTCTTGCTGTTAAAAACTGTCCGTTATGTGGACGAATTTTATGGATTAAATCATTAAATGGTTCTATTCTACCATCGTAAGCATCTAAAGATATTGCTGTAACTATGTCTTGGTATTTACTCAGCTTTTTAGCTCTTAATAGAGAATGAATACCATAAGCACTCATAAACTGCGTACCATTTAATAAAGCTAAACCTTCTTTAGATTGTAAACTAATTGGTTTCCACCCTAATTTTTTGTTTAATTCTTCTGAGGTAATTTTTTTACCTTGATAATTAACTTCTCCCAAACCTAAAAGTGGTAAAGATAAATGTGCTAGTGGTGCCAAATCGCCAGAAGCACCCAACGAACCTTGCTCATAAACTACAGGAAAAACATCATTATTATAAAAATCGATTAATCGTTGAACAGTTACTAGCTGAACTCCTGAATGACCATAAGAAATTCCTTGAATTTTTAATAACAACATTAACTTAACCACTTCTTGTGGAACTTCCTTTCCCAACCCACAAGCGTGAGACATTACTAGATTACGCTGTAAAGCCTCTAAATCATCTTTAGATATTTCAGTATTACATAACGAACCAAAACCAGTATTTATACCATAAATTGGTTTTTCATGTCGTGTTAATTTTTCATCTAAATAAGCCCGACATTTCACAATTGCTTCTTCAGCTTCTTGCGATAATACAATGTGTTTGTTTCCTTTTAAAATTTCATCAATAGCTTCTAATGTTAGCCAATTTTTGTTGATGTAATGAATGTCCATAGTTATTCTTTTAAAAACATTGTAGGAACGAATCAATTTATCAATTGCCTTAGAAAAAAGACAATCAATTCACAATGGTGGTTATTATTTAAATAAAGTTATTAATTCTTCTATTGTTAAACTCTCTTGTTCTCCACTTTCCATATTCTTCACTGTTAATTTTCCAGCTTCCATTTCATCGCTACCAACCATCACCACATATTTTATATTCTTGTTGTTAGCAAAAGTCATCTGCTTTTTCATCTTTGCTGCTTCTGGATAAATCTCTGCATTTACGCCTGCATCTCTTAATTGAAATAATAATGGCAGGCAGTAATCTTGTTCTTTATCTCCAAAGTTGATAAACAACACTTGCGTTGAATCTCCTTTAAATTCTGGATATAAATTATTGTCTAATAATACATCATAGATTCTATCTGCTCCAAATGAAATACCAACACCTGAAACATCTTTTAATCCAAATTTACCAGTTAAATCATCATAACGACCACCACCGGTTATACTCGGGAAGTTATCTACTTTAACTTCGATAATTGTTCCTGTATAATACCCTAAACCACGAGCTAATGTAACATCAAGTTTTAGGTTTGAAGTTTTTAAACCTAATTGATTTACATAATTAAAGACTGTTCTTAATTCTTCTATCCCTTTCTTACCAATTTCTGAAGTTGATAATAGATTTTCTAAAAATTTTAGATTTTCATTTAAATCATCTTTTAATTCAAATAGAGGTCTTAGTTTAGTTAGTGCTTTAATATCAACACCTTTAAATTGCAATTCTTCCAAAACTTTATCAACCCCTATTTTATCTAACTTATCAATTGCAACAGTAATATCAATTAATTTATCAGTCTCTCCTATAGCTTCAGCAATTCCCGCTAAAACCTTTCTATTATTAATTGATACCGTATAGTTTAATTTTCCTTGAAAAAGTTCAGTAAAAACATCATCAATAATTTTAATTAAATCAACTTCATTTAACAACGAATCAGAACCAATAATATCAGCATCGCATTGATAGAACTCACGGTAGCGACCTTTTTGAGGTCTATCAGCACGCCAAACAGGCTGAATTTGAAATCGACGAAATGGGAAAGTAATCTCATTTTGATTTTGTACCACATAACGAGCAAAAGGAACGGTTAGATCGTAGTGAAGGGCTTTTTCAGCAATTGATTTTGTTAATCCCGTTGAGTTTTTTTCTTCTAAAGCTTTTCCATCTGCTTTAGATAAATAATCGCCACTATTTAAAATCTTGAAAATTAATTTATCACTCTCATCCCCTCCTGAACCAAACAATGTACTCAAGTTCTCCATTGCAGGGGTTTCTATTTGCTGAAAGCCATATTTTTTATACACCTTTTTAATGGTATCGAAAATATAATTTCTTCTTGCCATTTCTATTGGCGAAAAATCTCTTGTCCCTTTTGGTATGCTTGGCTTATTACTCATCATTCTAAATTGAACCGCTAAGTTAGTTAATCTAACATTAAAGGTAAATAGTAAAACAAAATATCTTAACTTTAAGTTATGGACTTTAAAAATGCCAAAAAATATATTTTAACTCGCTTAGAAAATGAGTTAAAACCTAATTTATATTACCATGGTATACATCATACAATGGATGTTTATGAAGCTTCCATAAAAATTGCTGAATTAGAAAACTTATCTCAAGAAGAAAAAATAATTATAAATACAGCTGCATTATTTCATGATTCCGGGTTTATATATCAATATGAAAACAATGAAGAACTAGCAGTTACCTTAACAAAAGAAATACTTCCTAAATTTAAATATAATGAGAAACAAGTTAATGCAATTGGGAACATTATTCTTACAACTCGAATAACTGCGAGACCTCAAACATTGCTTGAAAAAATTATGTGTGATGCAGATTATGATTATTTAGGTCGTGATGATTTTTTTAAAATAGCAGAAACACTTTACAAAGAACTTCATGAATACGACCATAAATTTAGCCTTGAAGAATGGAATGAAATTCAAGTGAAATTCCTGAAAAAGCATCAATATTATACAGAATCATCACTAACTCTTAGGCGTCCAAAAAAACTAGAATATTACGAACAACTAAGGTTATTAAAATAAGAAAACCTCAAACAATGTTTGAGGTTTTCTTATTTTAATTCTTTTATAATTATTGATATACAATATAATCTACAGTATTATTTTTAATTAACACCGCATCAAAATCTTTATCCATTGATTTAATTGATTCTTCAACTATTTTATTAAATGGCATTATAATCTCTTTATTTAATATTTTTTTAGATTCTAAAACATCATATTTTTTTTGAGGAGAAGATAACAAGTAAACATCTTTCCCTTGAATTTTAATCACACTTCCAGGCACTATATCAACTCCATCTTTATACTTCATCAAAATAGCTGACAATCCATTTCTAGTCATTATTAAATCAAAGTCTGAATCTGCATTTTTGATAAACAACTCTATTCTTTCTTCTAAACTTATTGTAGAATTAATCTGCTCTTCAGTTAATTTAACAGTTCCAACATTATTAAATTCAGTTTTATTTACCAAAAGTGCATAAATATCTTTCCCTTTTATCTTAGTTGGTTGTCCTTTTTCTTGTGCAATTATAATTCCTGAAAAAATAATTGCGACTAATACTAATATAATTTTTCTCATCTTTTATCTTCTTTTATTTAAGTAATGTAAATGTTCCTTTAAGAATTGTCGATTTAGAATCGTTAACTTCTAATACATAAAAATATGTACCATCATTTAATTTTCCTCCATCCCAATCATTTTTATAATTATCGCTACTGTAAACTGATTTACCCCAACGATTAAAGACATTTAATTTACTGTTTTCATAATTTTCTAAATTAATAAATGTCACAAACTCGTTCATCCCATCTCCATTAGGTGTAATAACATTCATAGGAATTACATCACATAGTTTTATTGGAATTTCAACTACTGTACTAATTTGCTGACCACAATTATCGGTTACATTAACTTCAACTGGAATTGCTGACGAACCAGAAGTTTCTATAACAATATTTTCTCCTGTATCACCATTATTCCAACTAATAGTATATGGAGCTAAACCATCAAAAACTCTAACTGAAACCTCAGCTTCAGAACCAGAACAAATAGAATCCATTGTAGGTGTTGTAAGACTCATCGGAACATATGGAGCAAAAGTTACCACAACTGTATCGTAAGCTTTTAAAGAACAAGCATCTGTAATTTCTAAATAATAAGTTGATGGTGTATTCATAGTTACTTGAAATAAACTATCAGAACTTGAAGCATCTCCAGTCCAGCCAAATGAATAAGGTAAAGTTCCATTTTGAACTACTGAATATAAATCAAGATTATAA
Organism: Vicingus serpentipes; assembly: GCF_007993035.1. Lineage (NCBI taxonomy): Bacteria > Pseudomonadati > Bacteroidota > Flavobacteriia > Flavobacteriales > Vicingaceae > Vicingus > Vicingus serpentipes. The sequence continues at coordinate 335,400 of NZ_VOOS01000003.1, read as the reverse complement.
TCAACACCTAAACATTGGAACGTAGTATCATTTGTTATTGATGTAATTTCTATTGGAGTATAATCCACAATAACATTAACAGTATCTGTATCTGTAGACCCATTACAAACATTTGTTGCAGTAACATAATAAGTTATTGTAGCTACAGGAGAAACAGTTAAAACACTATCATTGTCTATTCCAACTCCTCCTATTTGATCAAACCACTCATAATCGTAAACATTTCCTAAATCATCAGGAAATGCTCCTATAGAAATTGTTTGTCCAGCACAAAACAAAGTTGTATCTCCAGTTGTGCTTATACTTGCCATATCATCATTAACATAAATATTAATTGTATCTGTAGTTGTTATTAAATTACAACTATCTGTTACATATAAATAATATGTATCGGAAACTAGTCCTGGAACAGACAATGAACTTATCCCATGAATTGAGTCTGTTTGAATCGTATCGTTTGATGTATTTACCCAATTATAAACAAAAGGAGGCACAGCTCCCGCAGCTTCGGCTGTTAAAGTAGTATTTGAAACTGGACAGATTGATAAGTCTGGAGCATCTACAACTAAATTTGGTACATCTAATATTAAAAATGACCCTGTTGAAAATAGAGTATCGCCACAGGCATTTATACTTATGTAAGAAATTGTAACGGTATCTTGTCCAAAATCATCTGGCCCATCAATGAAAGGGGTTATAACAATTGCAACAGAATCTTCTCCAGCATTAAATTTTATACTATCAGGAATAAAAGCATAATCTGATCCATTAATTGCATCACCAGAAATATTAAAAGTTATTACTAAGCTATCTGAAATATCTGACCTAGTAAAACTAATAATTGCCTCACTACAACCTTCAATTACAGCAGGCATTCCATTTACAACATCTAAAGTTGGAACAGAAATATCTATAGCTATTTCATTAGAAGAAAAACTTCCTCCTTCAAGAAAAACGCCTGAATTTAATGATCCATCACCCCCATCAGCTATTGCAATTTTAATATGATATAATTGACCACATTGAACCTGAGCTTCAGCAACTAAAGTAACCGTTAACCCGTCATATTGAACATATTGAGGGTCAGCGTTAAATGGAGCTGAATTACCATCTCCATTATCAATATAATATGCTTGATTTGTAAACGCATTAACATCATCAATAGATACTGCTGTATTTGTTCCTGGAATTTTAGCTAAATTAACAGCACTGTTAGAGAATGGACCAGCAATTCCAGGGCCACTTAAGAAGAATCCAAAAGCATCATTTACTCCACCTCCGACCCATTCCATGTATTCTTCAGATCCAAAAACATAATTAAATTTTATACTATCTCCGCTTGGAATAAAATCAAATTCTAAAATTGCAACATCATTCATACCTATCCCTGATAAAGCTTGTAAATCTGGATCTCCAGGGCCATTTAAATTATCAGAAGTACCAAACCCACTATCATTATTTGGGCCAACAGAATTAACAACATTACCAGAAGACAATACTAAACCTTGGTTAATACCCACATTTGCATTTTGACTATCAAAATCTCCTAATTGACCTGCAGCTCCGAAAAAAGTAACATTTGAAACTGCAACCCCACCACCTACTAATACATTTTGTACGTATTGAGTCGGAGTCATAGTGCCTGTATTAACAACAAGTTGTGCTTTTATATTAATGGATATTAATACAAGTAATCCTATAAATAATTCTCTTTTCATTCTTTTAAATATATATATGTTTTTTTTCTTAAGACTATGGTTTTGCAATAAAAGTTGCACGAAAATACATTTCTTTAAAAATTCTCACTAACAAATTTGAGAGAATCTTAAAACCCTAAAAAAACAAGCCTTTAAACAAAAAAGCCCTACCATTAATTAATAGTAGGGCTTATAATTATAGCTGAATAGCCTATTTAACTAATTTCTTATACTTAAATCTTTGTGGTTCAGTACCTAATCGTTTTCTTCTATTCTCTTCATATTCAGTATAAGAACCTTCAAAAGAATAAACTTCTGAATTACCTTCAAATGCTAAAATATGAGTACAAATTCTATCCAAAAACCATCTATCGTGAGAAATAATTACAGCACAACCTGCAAAATTTTCCAATCCTTCTTCTAAAGCTCTAATTGCATTTACGTCCAAATCATTGGTTGGCTCATCGAGTAACAACACGTTAGCTTCTTGTTTTATTGCCATTGCTAAGTGTAATCTATTTCTTTCTCCACCAGATAGGATTCCTACTTTTTTGTTTTGGTCACCTCCAGCAAAATTAAACTTAGATAAGTATGCTCTAGAATTAATCGTTCTTCCTCCAAATTCCATCATTTCTGTCCCCCCCGAAAATACTTCAAAAATTGTTTTTTCAGGGTCTAAATCTTCATGTGTTTGATCAACATAGCCTAATTTAACTGTTTCACCTACTTTAAATGTACCTGCATCAGGAGTCTCTTCTCCCATAATCATTCTAAATAAAGTTGTTTTACCAGCACCATTAGGACCAATAATACCAACAATTCCAGCAGGAGGTAATTTAAAGGTTAAATTTTCATACAATAATTTATCTCCATACCCTTTAGCTACTCCTTCTACATCTAATACTTCGTTTCCTAAACGAGGTCCGTTAGGAATAATTAACTCTAATCTTGCTTCTTTTTCGTTTACATTTTCGCTCAGCATCTTATCATAATTTGCTAAACGAGCTTTAGATTTAGTTTGTCTGCCTTTTGCATTCATTTTAGTCCATTCCAACTCACGCTCTAAAATCTTTTTACGCTTGCTTTCTGTCTTCTCTTCTTGTGCTAATCTTTTCGATTTTTGATCTAACCAAGATGAATAATTACCTTTCCAAGGAATACCGTGACCTCTATCTAATTCTAATATCCAGCCTGCAACATTATCAAGGAAATACCTATCGTGAGTAATAGCAATAACAGTTCCTGGGTATTGTTGTAAATGTTGTTCCAACCAATAAACAGACTCCGTATCCAAGTGGTTAGTAGGCTCATCTAATAATAATACATCTGGTTGTTTAAGTAATAAACGACAAAGTGCAACCCTTCTTAACTCTCCTCCTGATAAATTAGCTACTAATGCATCTTCTGGAGGGCAATTTAAAGCATCCATTGCTCTTCCTAATTTTGTATCTAATTCCCATGCTCCTAAAGCATCAATTTTATCTTGTAATTCAGCTTGTTGCTTCATTAACTCATCCATTTTATCTGGATTTTCATATACTTCAGGATCTCCGAATTTCAAATTAATTGCTTCATATTCAGCCAATACATCTATTGTTTCTTGTGCACCTTCTTGAACAATTTCCTTAACTGTTTTTGTAGGATCTAACTTTGGCTCCTGCTCTAAATACCCAACTGTATAGCCTGGCGAAAATGTAACTTCTCCATTATAATCATCTTCAACACCTGCAATAATTTTCATTACGGTAGATTTACCAGAACCATTAAGACCAATGATTCCAATTTTTGCTCCATAAAAGAAAGACAAATAAATGTCTTTTAAGATTACTTTTCCATTAGGCAATGTCTTGCCTACTTTCTCCATCCCAAATATTACTTTTTTATCGTCGCTCATTTTTGTAAATTAAATATTATAAAGTGTAAAGTTAATAAAGTAAGTTTCATTTTTAAATTTATTACTTAGTTAGTATTGTTAATTTTGTCAAGAGATTTATCACAACATGAAAAACTACTTATCACTCGTAAAATTTAGCCATACCATTTTTGCTTTACCCTTTGCAATTATTGGTTTTTTCTTAGCAACTATACAAATTCAGACACCTATTGAATGGATTAAATTAATTTATGTGGTTTTATGTATGGTCTTTGCAAGAAGTGCAGCAATGGCTTTTAATAGATACATAGATAGAGACATTGATAAGGCAAATGAAAGAACAGCTGCTGTTCGTGAAATCCCAAATGGAACAATACAACCAAAATCTGCTTTACTATTTGTTATTATAAATTGCATACTTTTTATTGCAACAACTTATTTTATTAATCCACTTTGTTTTTATTTATCTCCAATAGCTTTATTAGTTGTGTTGGGATATAGTTTAACCAAACGATTTACTGCACTTTGCCATTTGGTTTTAGGTGTTGGTTTATCATTAGCTCCTATTGGTGCCTATTTAGCAGTTACTGGTAAATTTGATTGGCTTCCATTATTTTTCTCTTTTGCTGTTTTGTTTTGGGTGAGTGGTTTTGATATAATTTATGCCTTACAAGATGAAGAGTTTGATAAAAAACAAAAGCTTCATTCTATACCTGTTTTATTAGGGACTAAAAACGCTTTAATGCTATCTAACTTTTTGCACGTTTTAACTGCTTCATTTATATTGTTTGCTGGTTATTACGGAGGGTTAAATTATATTTATTGGATAGGATGTGGAATATTTATTTTGTTACTGATTTATCAGCATATATTGGTAAAACCAAACGATTTAAGCAAAGTAAACTTAGCATTTTTCACTACTAATGGTATTGCTAGTGTTGTTTTTTCAATTTTTGTTTTATTGGACTTATTCTTAAACTAAACTTGAAATTCCTAATCATCATAAAAAACCTAATCCTTAATAAATGGACTATAAGTATTTCTATTGTTTTAATTGGATTTGTACTTTTTAGCAATATTTTAATTGCTAATTATGCAACAGAAAAGATATTTAGTAAAGAACAGGACACACCTGAAAAACCTGTGGCACTTTTATTAGGAACAAGCAGATATACTGTTAGAGGAAACACCAACTTATATTTTAAATATAGAATAGAAGCCACAACAAGCCTTTATAAATCAGGTAAAATAAAACACATTATTGTTAGTGGAGATAATAGCTTGAGCTCATACAATGAACCTCGAGAAATGAGAAAAGCACTAATTGCAAACGGAATTCCTGACAGTTCGATAACATTAGACTTTGCAGGGTTTAGAACTTTGGATTCAGTAGTAAGATGCAAAGAAGTATTCGGACAGGACAACTTTATTATTATATCACAACGATTTCATCTCGAAAGAGCCTTATACATTGCTAAAAAATTTAATATTCATGCAATCGGTTTTGCTGCACAAGATCCACCAGAGAAATATTCTTTTAAAACAAATGTTCGTGAATATTTTGCAAGAACAAAAGCCATAATTGACCTCTACATTCTCAATACTCAACCTAAATTCTTAGGGGAAAAAGAGATTATAAATCTTTAATTTAAAATAATACTAACTGATTATCAGTGTTTTAAAATTTTTATTAGTACTATGTATTGCACAATACAATGTTTTATATATATCTTTGTATTGTAATATAACTGGTATAACAATATGAAAATAGAAAATACAAAAGCCCAAATGAGAAAAGGAGTATTGGAATACTGTATTCTTTCTATCTTAAACAATGGCGAAGCTTACCCATCTGAAATAATAGATCAATTAAAAAAAGCTAAGCTAATTGTTGTAGAAGGAACACTTTACCCTTTGCTAACTCGATTAAAAAATGCTGAAATATTAACTTATCGTTGGGAAGAGTCTTTATCAGGTCCGCCTCGAAAATATTATGAGCTAACCCCTAAAGGAAAAGAGTTTTTAACTGAACTTAAAACAACTTGGGACGAATTAGTAAAAGCGGTAGAATTAACAAGTAAATAAAAGCACTAACAAAAGATACTAAAATGAATAAAACAGTAACAGTAAATATAAGTGGAATAGTTTTTCATATCGAAGTAGATGCTTATGATACACTTAAAAACTATTTGAATAAAATAAAAGGTTATTTCAATAATTCTGAAGAAAGAGAAGAAATAATGACTGACATTGAATCGCGTATTGCAGAATTATTTAGCAATATGATGGATGATAAAAATCAAGTTATTACATCAGAAAATGTTACTTCAGTTATTGAAACAATGGGAAAACCAGAGCAATATCTTGATGAAGATTCAGAAGAAGAATTTGAATCTCCAAAAGAATCAAAACTTAAAAGTGACAAAAAGTTATTTAGAAATCCTGACGATAGAATTTTAGGTGGTGTTGCTTCAGGGCTTGCATCATATTTTGGGTTAGATGCAGTTTGGTTAAGGTTATTTTTTGTATTAACTTTTATTTTTGCAGGATTTGGACCTTTCCTTTATATCATTTTATGGATAGTAATGCCTGAAGCTAAAACAGCTTCAGATAAATTAAAAATGAAAGGAGATCCAATAAACGTGACGAACATTGGAAGAACATTTGAAGATGAAGCAAAAAAAGTAAACGAAAAATTAAAAACAGTTGACACCAAAAAATTCGGCTATTTCTTAGAGCAATTTTTCAAGGCTATAGGACAGATTCTTAAAGCTGTTTTTAATGTTCTTGGTAACATTATTGGTTTTGCTTTTTTAGTAATAGGTGTGTTTCTAGCTGTTGGTTTTATTGCTGGACTAAGCGGCTCTGATATGATTTATGCTGTAACTTCAGATGGAGTTTTTTCAATAGAATCAACTGATTTTTTTAATTTAATTTTTGTTTCAGAAGACCAATTTCATTTAGCAATTTTTGGCATAATTCTATTATTTGGGATACCAATTATAGCAATAATTTATGGTGGACTTAAAATATTATTTAATATAAAAACTCACTTTTCGTTTGGTATCGCATTGGTTGTTTTTTGGTTAGTTGGAGCATCTATTTGCGGTTTAATTAGTATTAAAATGGGCACTGAATTATCTTCTCAAAAAACCATTACTGAACCACACACTTTACCTGCTTATTATAATAACTATAATTTAACTGCTAATACAACTGCTATACCCGGAAATGGAATATTAGATGGTAAATTTTCTGCAATTTCTTTGGACAACGATTCCATTTATCAAGCCAATGTGAGTGTAAACATTTACAAAAGCAAAACAGATAGTGCTAAACTTGTTATTATTAAGCATACCAATGGAGAATCGAAAAAAGGAGCCATTACTAAGGCTAAGAACATTAATTACTCATTTGCAATTACAGATAGTACAATTAATTTAAATAACTACTTTTCTAATATAAAAACGGACAAAATAAGAGGTCAAAGAATAAAAGTTAAGCTATATCTTCCTGAAGGTAAGTCAGTTTATCTTGATGAATCGATATCTGAATTGGTTTATGATATTCCAAACGTTACCAATACTTGGGATAGTGATATGATGAGTAAAAAATGGGTAATGACTAAAGATGGATTAACTTGTTTAGATTGTAAAGATATTGAAGGTGCAACTTCTGATGAATTGATGATAAGATATCCTAGTTTGTATAATGTAGAAATTGAGTCACCAATCATCTCTAAATAATACCATTGATGTAACAAAATAAAAGGTAACAAAATATAAAGGTAATTTAATAGTTTAGTTAGTATCCCACCTTAATTTACCCTCCTGTTTAGTTAGTGCAAAACAGAAAAAAGGTCGCTTTTAAAGCGGCCTTTTTTATTATCTTTGTAAAAAAATAGATGCATGAACTTAGAAACCATTTGTCAGCAAGTTAATTCTATAACAAAAGAAGTTGGAGTATTTATTAAAAAACAACAAATTTCTGTAGCTGATATTGAAACAAAAAGCAAAAACAGTTTAGTCACTTTTGTAGATAAAACTGCTGAAAAAAAGTTAGTTAACGAATTGTCTAAATTAATTCCTGAAGCTGGTTTTATTGCAGAAGAAGGAACTTCAACAAAAAAAGGAGAAGTTTATAATTGGATTATTGATCCATTAGATGGCACAACTAATTTTATTCACGGAATACCTTGTTATTGTGTTAGTATAGGATTAATTCGAAATGAAGAATTAGTTTTAGGCGTTATTTATGAAATTAACTTAGATGAACTATTTTATGCTTGGGAAGGTAGTAAAGCATACATGAATGGCAAAGAAATTAATGT